>NZ_MJXP01000031.1:0-17284 GCF_001762855.1 Campylobacter sp. BCW_6467
GCTTTTAGCTAAACTCTCAAAAACAGGTAAAAAATCCTTATCAAATCCGCTAATTTCAATTTTTATAGCCATTTGTATCCTTTCTTATATAATTTTTATTTTTATTATACCATAAAGGGTTTTGTTGTAAAATTGGAAAAAACTTTTTTTATATATAAAATTACATAAATAAGACAATCAAAATACAATATAAAAGATTAAAGAATAGTAAAAACGGTTTTTTAAAAAAAACTAATATAAATATATGGCTAATTATATAATTAATCCTCCTCTAAGCCATCATTAATTCCTGCTTCTGCAAGTTCAAGCTGTTCTTTTTGATACACTTTATCATCTTTAAAGGCTTCAAAACTTTTTTCCCATAAAACCTTTCTTTGCTCTATATATTCTTGATCTTTACACATATTAATCCTTTTTATTTATCAGGTTTAAAACCACTATCTAAAATTATTTTTGTCATTGCACCTTTAAGTTTATCAAAACGATTTAAAGCTTGCATATTGCTAACTCTAAGCAATCTTATTTTATCATCTTTTTTATAAAACACTTTAAAAACTTCATCACTTTGTTTGTGTTTTACCATATCATCTAAAGTAGGACTATCTATGAATTCATATTCTTTGGTAAAATCTTCATTTAAAACATCGAATAAATCTTGTTTATAAGCATTTGATGAATGGGAATCGCAAGAATGAACATCAATAATATAATCTTATATATTTTTTTTGCATAGCAAATCCTTTAAAAATAGTATAAATTTTTATTTTTAGAATGACTTAAAATCTTTTTTAATTTTTATAAATATTAAGGATATTATTTTTTTATATTATGTTGATGATCTTTTTTATCAAAGTCATAAAATGTAACAAATATGGCTACGGCTATTGCAAAAGCTAAAATAATATATTGTCCTAATGAATGAGATAAATCCATATTGTTTACTTTGTAATATGTTATTTTAACATATAAATTATAACAAACAAGAAAAAATAAAATGAAAATAATAAGAAATTGATTTTTTATTATTTATTATGATAATCTTATTTAAGTACTTTTAAAAAGCTTAGAGTATAAAGTGTTGTGATGTAGCTTTTAAAAAGAAGAATAAAAACAAAGAAGCAGAAAACGCCCTTATAAAAATTATTAATTATATTCACTAACCATAGATGTAATAAAAAATATTGAGTAAAATATAATCAAAACAAATTTCTATTTATTTTTATAAAAACTGCATTTTTAAATTTGCTATGTTATAATTAAAAAAAGGTTGTATAAATATGAAAAATTATTATATTTCAGAAGGTGTAAAAGCTTTATTTTCTATCTATTTTAAAGATCAAACTGAAGAAAATTTCATTAAAGCTCTTAACGAATTTGCTAAAGAAAGCCAAATAAATTCTCAAGAAATAAAAGACAAATCTTTTAGAGAATTTAAAGAAGCCATTTCTAAATTACCAACTATAGATCTTTTGAATACTAGATTTGATAAGCTTGAATATTCAATAGGTGCTAAACTTGATAAGCCTGAAGATTCAGTATGTGCTAAACTTAATAAGCTTGAAAACAAACTAGATAGCTTTAAAAGAGAAGTTAGAACATATGTAATTATTCTTGCTGCTTTAATGTTTATTTTACAGCCTACAATTTTTGATTTAATTTTGTCTATCTTTAAATCATTTCTAAGACAATAAGGTTTTTAACTTTTACTTTCGTTAGTGTGTTTATCATTGAGATAATGAGCTACTAAAACCAATATGCCAAAAACGAGAGTGATAGCACCAATTAAAATAGCTATATTATAACCATCCATTTTTTCTCCTTTTTTCAAAAAAAGTTCAATCTTTAAGAAAGATTGATGATAATGCAACTACCGTTAAAATTAGCAAACTTTCGATGAGGATAATAAAAGCTCTACTATCGCCTGTTTGTAAACCATAAAGACTATTTATAAACAATCCTATGCCAATAGATTCCATGAATCTTAAGATTGCTTTTGTAGGTATTTTTGTAAATATTACTATTTTTTTGAAAAAATTTTTCTTTTTTCTTCTTATCTTATAACAAAAAAATACTAAAAGTCAAGGGTTAAAATATCCCACCTTAGGATTAAGTTACACTAGATTGTTTCTAGTGCGAGAGTATTATTTTAAGTGTTCTACCATAAAGTCCATTATTGCCCAAACACTTGAAATTATAGTGGCAATGCTAACAACACAAGCTCCTATAAGCCAATAGATTCCTTGTTGTTTTAATGAACTTATTGATAGTTTGATTTCACTTTGTAAGGAACTTTCCATTCGTTTGATTTCGGCTTCAAGTCCTTTAGTCTCAGATTGGAATAAATCCTTGCTAACCAACTCATTTCTTATTTGCTCAATGGCTTCTTACTTTAAATTCCCAAAATTAAGCCTTTGCGTTGTTGCTCTATCATTAGCAAATTCTTCAAAAGCTTGAATGAGCTTTTTAGCTTGATCAGTATCTGAAAAAATACTTTTCAATAATGCTTTAAAGCTCTCATTGAGTGTAATTTCTTTTTTCATGGCATATCCTTGCATACTAACTCCTAAATTATAACATATTTTCATGTGCGCTCTTAGGCTACATTTCCAATTTGCTTCCACCATGTTTTTTTCTCAGAGTGAAATCTATAACCTAATTGCTTGATTTTTTCATTTAAACCATAGGTATTTCCTACAATCCAATAATAACCATCTTCATTTTTCACTTCGAGTCCCAAAGATAACAAAACTTGTCTTTCATCTTCGCTAAAAGTTGTAGCGTTTGATTGTGAAAAGTTTTGTGAGAAATCAACTTTCTTTTTGTTTTCATGAGTATTGTTTTGGTAAGCTTCAATATCGATAACAATATTGCTAGTTTCAGTCATTCCAACGCCCATTTCTTCAGTAGAATATAATCCACTAAGTTAGAATTTTACCACTAGCCCAAGTATTTATTGTAGAAGCAAAGACATCTAATTGTCTTCCTAATTCAGTTTGAGTAGTGTTTAACTCTTTACAAACTTCTTTAATAATATTTTCTTTCTCTTCTGTCATGCTAATCCTTTATTTTAGATTAATATTTTTTAGTAATAATTTTTTCATTACTTTTCAGAAATGAAAGGATTTGGCTCATTTTTTGAGTTTCCCTGTCTTAGTGCAGGGATTATTATATTTTCTACTATTTTATTTTTAAGCATTTCAAAATCTTTGTCATTGATTTTTCCTATGTAAGTTTTTATCCTTTTAGTATCAAAAACTCTCATTTGTCCTAAAAGTGCAACTTGTAAAGTGCCTTTATTGTCCTTAAATTTGTGAAATAAAAAGCCTTTTTTGTTTTTAGTCTTAGAACTTAAAGGTGCGCCTAAAAATGTGCCATTATAAAAACTATTTATTACCAAAACAGGACGCGTAAAAAACTCATTTTTACCTTAAACTTCAGCACCGATATTTAAACCAATGCTAAGCCAATAAATCTTTTTTTTACACTAACTTTTCTGATTAATTTTACTTTGTTTAAGCTCTTTTTTCGTTCGTTCCAGCTGTCAAATTGCACTTCGTTCATTTTATTCCTTTATATCTTTTGGCATAATGCTATGTAATGCTGTAAGCAGAAGTTTTATCTTTAAATATTTCTTTTCTATATTTTTCTAAGTTTTTTCATTGTTTCTCCTGTCTTTTTAAAAGATTTGTTTTTCAACTAATTTTCTCTTTCTTTTTTTAATTTATTGGTATTTTGGTTTATGATTTATATAAAAAGCAAGATCCTTATTATAACAGTTCCATTTTTTAAATAGCGAAAAATGAAAGAAGTGATAAAGATTTTGAGATTTTTCCATGTATAAAATAAGGCAGATTTTTATTTTATCAATAGCAATTATTATTAAAAAAAATAGCAGAAAATTTCATTTGCCTATATTAATGTAACTTTTTATTACAATCAGCATTTTCAAAAAACTTTATCATTATTTCAGCCTAAATTTTATCATTTAAAATTAAACTTGATATAAATCTTTTCGTATACTTTGCTCGCTCGATTTAAATATATAAAAGCATAATATTGAATAACCTCTTTTAATACTATGTAATTTTAAACAAGGCATGGTTTTTGATAAAATTTTTAGATGAAAAAATCTACAAGCTTGATTGTTTTATTGATTAATTCCAAAACAAGAACTAAAAATTAACAATCTTAGTCTATTAAAATTCTTTTTATACAATTAAAAAATAATTATTATATACAAATGTGAAAATATGGATAATACGCAAAAATATGCAGCTATAGATCTTAAGTCATTTTATGCTTCTGTTGAATGCATTTTAAGAAAATTAGATCCTCTAAATACCAATCTTGTAGTTGCGGATGAAAGTAGAACTGAAAAAACAATATGTCTTGCGGTATCTCCCGCATTAAGATCTTATAATATATCAGGCAGATTAAGACTATTTGAACTAATACAAAAAGTAAAAACAATCAATTACAAGCGCTTAAAAATTGCTAAATATTTCAGTGCAAAATCATACAATCATCTTGAACTAATAAATAATCCTAATTTAGAACTTGATTACATTGTCGCAAAACCTAGGATGTCAACATATATAGACTATAGTTCTAAAATCTACAGTATTTATTTAAAGTATTTTGATCCAAAAGACATTCATATTTACTCCATTGATGAAGTATTTATTGATTTAACTCCTTATATCAAACATTATAAGCTATCTGCTGACAAACTCATTGAAAACATATTATTTGAAATTTTAAAAACAACTCAAATAACAGCAACTGCGGGAATAGGAACAAATCTTTACTTAGCAAAAATTGCAATGGATATATTAGCCAAAAAACAAAATACTAATAAAGATGGACTTTGCATAGGGTATTTGGATGAAATGCTTTATAGAAGAAAATTATGGCAACACACGCCCATAAATGATTTTTGGCGTATAGGTAAAGGATATGCAACAAAACTAAAAAGCATAGGCATTAACAATATGGGAGATTTAGCAAGATACTCTCTTAATAACGAGGATAAACTTTATCAAATTTTTGGAGTAAATGCTGAGTTATTAATCGATCATGCTTGGGGGTTTGAAAGCTGTACAATGCAAGCTATTAAAGAATATAAAAGCAAACATATCTCTAAGGTAATGGCTAAGGTTTTGCCTAAGCCTTATAGTTTTAAAAAAGCTAGAAATATGCTTAAAGAAATCGTCGATCATATGGTTCTTGAGCTAATTGAGCAAAATTTAACATGCAATCAAATCGTTTTAGATGTACAATATGATAAAGAAAGCTTAGAAAAGGTACAAAGCTACAAGGGTCCAATGAGCAAAGATTCCTATGGAAGATCTATTCCAAAAAATGCACATTCAACAATCAATTTGGATTACCACAGCTCTTCCTTGGAAACTATTTGCAATAAAGGTTTAGAATTGTTTGATTTAATAGTTAATGCTGATTTTTTAATTAGAAAAATAAGTCTTACTCTTAATAATGTTGTAAAAAATGACACGATAAAAAAAATTAAAGAACCCAGTCTTTTTGCCGACATAGAACAGAAGGAAAATAAAAATTTTATAAAAGAAGAGAAATTACAAAAAGCTAGACTCGCGATTGTTCACAAATATGGAAAAAAATCTATTTTTAAAGCCTCGAGTCTTGAAAATGGCTTAAAAATTAATTCGCAAATAGGAGGACACAATGCCTAATAACCACGATGATATTATTAATATTAAATACAAAAAATCTACAAAATATCCTCTTATGCCATTAGAAAAAAGAGCGGCACAGTTTGCTCCATTTTCAGTGCTTAAAGGATTTGATGAAGCAATTGAAAAAAAGAAAAAAGAAATGGAAAGAAAGCTTGAAAAGTCTATCTATATAAACGAGTAATCATGTTTTTATGAGAAAAATATTTTAGATATAAAAATCAATTAAAAACAAGTAAAAAAATAAGTATTTTTTAAATAGTGTATTTTTTATACCACTTTTATCTCTATATATTTTAGACTTAAAATAAAATTAATTAAAATTAGTATTAAAATTTTATCTTTTTTTTTCTGTGAATTTTCATATAAAAAATATTGTTTTTTAAATGATTAAAAAAATAAAAAATTATCTTGTACTTTTTGTGAGCAAAAATTCAAAGAGAAAATTACAGCAAAACTATATTTATTTTGATTTATTTTTTTGTTTTTTTTATCTATCTTTACTCTAAAATTTTTGTAAATTTTTCAATTAAAAAATACTCCAAATCCAAACCCACGAAAAGACAAAAAATAGTTTTAATTAAGCATTAAAAAGTCTAGGTTTAAGCAATGGCATTTTTATACCTACCCTAAAGCAAAGAATGCCTATTTTTAGGGACTTTAATTTTTAATTAAGCATTAAAAAGTCTAGGTTTAAGCAAGGGCATTTTTATACCTACCCTAAAGCAAAGAATGTCTATAAATTGGAGATTTATAGTATTTTTAGAATGAAATTTATTTTTCTCAAAAAAAGGGTGTTAAAAAATTTTATACCTACCATACATTAACTTCGTTAATAATATTGCCATTTTTATACCTAACCTAAAGTATTTTTAGCCCCTGAAATAGAAAAGCATTCTTCTCACCCTTTATCACCTCATTTATTCCCCTTCTTTATCCGCTACATTTCATTGAATAATTTTCATCATTTATCACCCCCTTTATACCCCATCTCCCATTCCTCCCTATCTTGCATTCTACGCATTCAAATCTCATCTTAACGCTATCCTTAACACAAATCCTTATAGCCTTTATACTCATTCTTTCTCTCATTTATCACCTCATTTATTCCCTCATTTATTGCCTTATTTATCACCTCATTCTTTCTCATTTACTCCCTATTTTTGCCACTTTTTAAACATATTTCTAGCATAAACTTTCCCTAATATATAAAAATACTCATTTCATACCCAAGTTAAATAAAAATACGGTATAATTTCATAAAGCACTAAAACCACAGAAGAAAACTTATGTCTAAAACTAATACACGCCCAAGCGAAAAAACAAAATGCACAAAGCCATAGAAACTTGGTTTACCAAAATATACCTAAACAAAATAATCCACAAAGAGAAAAACGACAAATTATTTGTCAATATAACTAGCTGTCTAGCATTCATACTCTCAATCTATGGCAAAACAGATGAAAACAAAAGCAAAATGACACCTGCTGTTATGGCTTATATCAAAAAAACAAAAAACACTTTTATTGCCAAACTAAAAAGAGTTAAAAACCATGAGAGCATTATCGATTTACAAGCCAAATACCCAAAGCTTGATATAGTTTCAGCCTATCAGTTTCTAACACTCAAAGACAAATTCAAAATCACCAAATCAGAAATCCAAGATTTTGAAACACTAATCGATATTCTTTCAAAAAACACCCAAAAATCAAAAAAATAACCCTAAAACGATAAAAACCATTAAAAAAATCATTTTAGCCTTTTAAAGGCTAATTCTGTCATTTTAAACCCTATATCCATTCAAGATACACACTTGCAATCAAAAAAACATAAAAAAACCTACAAAAACCACAGTCCATTTCAAAACTGCAAAGCATTTTTGAAAATTCGCAAGAACTTCTAAAATAAGCCCTTGATCTCATATTATCGCTATAAATCAAGCACAATCAAAAATACACGCCATGAAGAAAATTTTGTAGTTTTTAGCTCTAAAGTCTATTTTTGCCAAAAATCTTACACAATAACTCGATTATCAATAATGCTTAAAAACCTACAAAATAGATATTTTAAAAGCTTTTTACAAATCGCAAAATGTCGGTAAAACATTGATATTACTTGCCCGCAATAATAAGCTTTAAATGCCTATATTTGGGCTATACTCTTGCATTATGCCCATTGGCTCAACTTTTTACATTTTTTTCAAAAAAAGCAAAAGAACCTAAAAATAAGGGTTTTAACATAGATAAGCCATGAATATTGATATTTTACTTTTTTATTACACTTTTTAGTATATTTTTTTCAACAATAAAAATTAAATTAATATTAAAAACCCTATAAAATAGTATTTTAAACAAACTCTTTTTTGTAGTTAAGTTGTAATAAAGTTGCACTCAAGTTTTAGTAAAAATAACATTAACTACATATTAACTACATATTAACTACACTTTTACTTCAAAAAACATGCAAATTTTCACATTTTTGTAGTTAAAGTGTAGTGAAAGTGTAATAAAGTTGAACTCAAATTGTAGTTAAGTTGAAAATAATTGTAATAAAGTTGAATTCAAGTTGTAATTATGTTGTAGTTAAGTTGTAATTATGTTGTAATTATGTTGTAATTAAGTTGAAAATAAAATGCAGTTTATCAAGTAGCATTTTTTTGCACTCAAGTTGTAGTTATGTTGTAGTAAAAGTGTAGTTAAGTTGAAATAAAAATTTACATAAACATAAACTATACTTGAAGTAAAGTTGTATTAATGTGTATCACATATTGAAATAAAATTACATATTGCTTGAAAACAACTTGTAATATATGTATTTTATTTAGTTGATTTGTAATTAACTCGCAACAACTTATATTTTAACTCCAACAGGAAAAGTAATAGGCACTCCTATTGAAGGAGCGGTTGATTCTGACATACTTTTTGGACTATTGAAAGGTTTAGAAGATTATAAGAAAGGACAATTAGGTTTTTAGCGTGGAAAAAAACATAGAAAAATTAATTTTAGAAGCCTATGAAGATAGTAAAACTAAATTTGACCATGTTACTACAGGACATATCAGTCAATATTTGAAAAGAAAATATGATTTAAAAATCAATTGTAGTAAGGCATTAATAGAAGCAGGCTTTGATCTTGAAAAAGATGAAAACGAACCTTCTTTAGTTTATGTTAAAAAAGCTACCACAAGAAACAAGACTTCAAATCGTGATCAAATTCAAAACAAAGTTGAAGAGAAACCTTTGTTGTTTTGATTTGCCTATTTTCCAAATTTTCTAAATACACTCCAAGAGCTTTCTAATATAGCTCAAAAAGAATTTTGGGGAAACGGAAATAATATTTTATTTTCTTATCTATTTAAATATTTTGAGTTCATTTATGAAAATAAAAGCTATCCTGATATTATTACTTATAATAAAGACAAAACAAAGGCATGTTTCAATACAGGTTTATATAGTACAGGTGTTTTTCCAATATTTGCATACTTTGAAATTCAAGAAAACGGAGGATATGTTTTTAGAAAATTTTGTTCTAATGGAGATAGAGTTTTAGATGATTTAGAAATACCTAAATCTTTAAGCGATTATGATACATTCAAAAATGAAATCATTTTTGACAGTAAATTGGATTTTAGGGTAAATCATTTGCATCTTTTTGAGAGAAAAGAGCGATTACCTGAAATTGTGAAAAAACTAAATGATAGGTTCATAGGACACATTATTAATGGTGAATTGAAAATCATCAAAGATAATTATAATCTTCAAAAGATGATTATTCCTGCAGCTTATAAGCAAAGGGTAGTTTTATACATTCCTTTGAAACTTCAAGAAGAATCAGTTGATACGATAGTTGTAGTTGAAAAAGAAGAGGTAAAAAACGAACAGTATTACGCTGTGAGAACTATACTAAATCCGCATGATAATATTTACAAAACTGCAAGAGTTCTTTCAATAGTTGAATCTGAATGGGTAAAAAACACCATTTGAAAGTGAAAACATTGGTAAAATAGGCTTTTTAGATAAGTCTATTTTATCATATAATTTTATTTCCAAAAAAAGAAATGGAAAGAAAGCTTGAAAAAAGTACTTACAAGTGTGAATAATAATATTTTTTGTAAAAATTTGATATGATTTAAGAATATTAATCCAATATTAGAGAAATTCATGCCAACAGAACAAACCGATCTTGAATATTTGTTTTCTAAAGAAAGATTAGAATCTTATAATAATATTTACGAACATTTTGATAATTTAAAAATGATTGCAAGCATAACAACAAAAATAGCAATACTTGAACTAGTATTAAGAAATTTACTAGATAAACATATGAAAGAAAAAGATTTAGAATGGTTAAGAAATTATAACGAAGAAAACATCAAACAAAAAATAATTAAATTGCAAAACAAAGAAATATTAGATAACAATCAACTCATTTCAAGAATTTCTTTAGGAGATGTAATATTTATAATTAAGCTAGAACACTTAGAGGCAAAAATAATTAATTCTTCTAATATAAATTTTAAAAAATATTATGCACACAACAAAGAATATTACTTTCACTATGTAAATAATAAAAAATATAAAAATAGTTTTAGCAATATAGAAAAAGCAAATATTGTTCTTAACCTTTTACTCACAATCAGAAATAGAAGTTTTCACTGGGAAAATTTATATAAAACAAAAATAACAAATCAAAAGGCTTTAGCTCCTAGAATCACCACAAAATCACATAATACCTTTATAGGCGTTATGCCAAATAAAATCAATGCTTTTTTAAGTGATTTAATAGAGAGTTTTGAAAAAGATTTGAATAGCTACTTAAAATAGTATTTAAGATGGGCGATCTCGATCCGCCCTTATAATGATTTTAAATTATATCATACAATAAAAAAATTGTCAATTTAGTTTATATTTAGTATTGCTCTAAAATGTTGATTGTATAATAACATAATATTTAGATTTTCGTTTTCAAGGAGTGTAAATGAGTGATACTATTATTTTAGGTATTTTATTAGAGAAGTACAATAATGCTAAATATAAAAAAGTCGGAAACTGTATTAAACTTCGTTATCAATATCACGATGTAAATGTGAATTTATATTTTGATGGTTATGATAAAAATTATCCTTCAACTTCTATATTTTTATCAATAAAATTTTGTAAAATTTGATTTAAATCATCTTTTGCAATAGAATCATCTGCAACACCGACAACAATATCTTCCATAACTTCAGCAAATTTATCATTATATTTACCATCTAAATCTAAAAAGTGCATACCTAGAAATATCGAAGTCCGTTTATTTCCATCAGCAAATGGATGAAATTTTACACAGGAAAATATTAAATGTGTAATTTTATCAGTTATTGTAGGATAGTAATCATCGTTTTTTATATGCTCTAATGCGCTAGCCAAATATCCTATTTGTGTTTCATTATAACCACTTAATCCGCCTGTTTTTTCAATAATCTTTTCGTGTATAGCAATAGCTTCGCTTAGTTCTATATATTTCATTTATTTTTAAGTCTTTGAAACACCGCATTTATAGCAGGTTTTTCTAACTCTTTTTCCATTTTTGCCATAGTTTTTTTAACTGCTTTTCTCTCAGCTAAATATTCTTTATTATTTTTTTGTTGCGTATTATATTCTGTGGTTTTCATTTTACTACCCTCTTTATTCTTTCAATTAATATCCTAAATACTGTATAGACTATTTTAACATTTATATTTGATTAGCAAATCAATATGAAGCTAAAAAAATTAATTTGCTAATTATACCCAAATTAATTTTCATTAAGCAATAAATAAAACAATCAAGTCAAAAAAAAAGAAATCCGTTTCAAACCCCTAAAAAATAAGCATTTTATAGCAAAAATACTTGCAAAATTTATTAAAATATGGTATAATTTTATTAAAAATATGAATAAGTTATTAATCAAGGAGTAATATTATGTTTTCCACATACTTAGTTGTTAGCTTTTTAATATTTATTGTGTTGTTTTTTTCAATTTTAAGTTTTTATATGGTTTTTCTAAAAAACAGAAATACAGAAAAAAGGAAAACTAAAATAATTAATAAATTTTTATTTCTCTTATGTTTTCTCTTGCTAATTTCAATTTCGATTTTAATTGGAGTTTATTTAGGAGTGTTAACAACTGTTAAATCTGTCGTAATTGCTTTTATTGCATTAGTTTTTATATTATCGTTGTTTTTCATGGCTTTTTCTGTAAATTGTGCTATTTTAGATTCTATTTTATCTTTAAACAAAAGGCTATAAAGCCTTTTGTTTAAATAGAAGGAGTATCTTTTCCAAGAGGATTCCAATTTTTAGAAGTTTCTCTAATAGCATTACCTCCTTTTTTATTATCTTGAGCTATTTGTGAGTGAGTTGCTCCGCTTTTAACTTCTTGACTATCTGGCATTGTTGTAGTGTTGCTTGTTCTTTTACTACTTTGATTTACTTGATCTTGATTTAAATTAGATTGAGTTAAAACACTTCTTTCTGATCCATCAATGGTTTTAAAATTCATACCTGCAGCGTGTGGCATAGTAGTATTATTTGGACTAACAATGCTTTGAGCGCCGTATTGACTATTATACTGTGCAAGTTGCGCAGGATCATTTTTAATCATATCGGATACATAATTACCTGCTTTTGCAAAGTATTCATTTTGTTGAGCTGTATTAAGGCTGCTAAAGTCTTTATTATCTCCTGCAGCAAGATCTCTTGCAACCACATTAAGTGTATTGTCAATATTA
Organism: Campylobacter sp. BCW_6467; assembly: GCF_001762855.1. Taxonomy (NCBI): domain Bacteria; kingdom Pseudomonadati; phylum Campylobacterota; class Epsilonproteobacteria; order Campylobacterales; family Campylobacteraceae; genus Campylobacter; species Campylobacter sp. BCW_6467. The sequence goes on from NZ_MJXP01000031.1 coordinate 12,463, forward strand.
TTAGTACTGACAGATTGAATACCTTGTTCTGTTTGTGTATAGCTTTGAGCATACCCAACCATTTTTGAATAAGCTGTAGAATCGCCACCTGAAAGTGTATTGCTCCAAGAAGAATCCATACCTTTTGTGGTAGATAGAGTTTTAAGAGAAGCTCTTTCCATTATTTCATTATATGCAGCTTTTTGAGCTTCTGAAAAAGTTTCAACATTTCCTATACCTCTTTTTGAACTCGCACTTGATTGAATTTCAGCACCATTTCCAAGAATGTTAAAACCTGCATGAGCAGAAGCTGCTAATGCAATTTCCGCCTTTTCTTCGCTAGTTAAATCAGTTCTATTTTGAATCTCTTGTCCAATATTATTTGCAAAAGCCTTCTTAAATGCTTCATCTCCTTTCTCCATAAATCCTTTAGCTTCATTTAATGCACTTGCTCTACCGCTTTGACTCATATGTGAATACTGATCATTAAAGTTTTTATTCCAAGCATCAGAATTTGCTTGAGATACGCTATTAACAGTTGTCATAGCTCCTGCACTAAGTTTGGCGCCTGACATCATACCATCAACATTTGTTCCTGTCATATTTGCATTAGAGATTTCAGAATTCTTTGTATTGTCACCCATAACTGATTGAGTATTAAATTTAGTAACCGCACCATCTATATTTCTTGCATATTGAAGCGATGCTACCCCTGCATTCATCGCCCAAACTTCATCTCCTCTAGGAGCAGCAATGCTAGTTTGCGTAGATAGAGCTTGCTGATTTGCAAAGCTTCCAGCAGCTCTTGAAGCACCTGTTAGAGCTTGAGATAATCCAGAAGCAAAAGTTATAAATCCTTGCTCACTTGCTTTAGCAATTGCATAAGCTAAAACAGGAGTACTCATTACAAGATAATTCATGAAATTTGATCTATTTGCTACTTCTTTGAATATAAGCATGTTATCTCCTAAGCTTAAAGCTGCTTTTCCACCTGTTATTACTTGTGCAACATTCATAAGATTAAAATCATTTATAAAATTAATAATACAAAGTATAGGAGTCCAAAGCACTATCCAAATACATAGAGTAAAAAACATCTTAATATGTGCGTAAGAGCCAAATACAATAGAAAGCAAAGCAACAAGCCAAGATAAACCTATGATAATAGCTGTTAAATAAGCTTTAGCTAAAGGCAAATAAGTTTGCGCCATGTGTCCTTGTGCTTGCATACTTGCATAAAATTGCTGATCCGCATAAGCAGTATTTGCAGCCACAGAAGCAGGATTTAATCCTACTGATTTAGCGGTATTAATGATTGCATCTTGAGAAGCAAGCATTACCATGGATTGTTGCAAATAAGATCTAGCACTTACAGCTTGTTCGTTATAGATTTGTGCAGCGCCTAAGAACTTTTGCTCATAATTTGTCATATCATTCGCCATACCAAGCAAAGCAGCATGAATCTTCATAGCTTCATCTGTATCGTTTTGAATCATTTCAACGATTTGAGGACCTGCATCAGAACAAGGCACAACACTTTGTTCTTCAACATTATTGTTATTTTTAAACAAAGGAGTAAGCTGAGAGCCATTGCCTATGTTTGTGAAAAGATCTTGCATTAAATTATCAGAGTTTTGAAAAAGATTTCTACCTTGTTGATTAAGTAAGATACCTACTGAAACGCAGTTTCTAAAGTAAAAATCAATATTTTTTTGTAAAGTTGCATCAATAGCCGAAAGCTTTACACTTGGTAAAGTACTCATCACTTGAAGCGAAAAACCTAAACCTGCATTAGAAAAATTTGTAGATTGTGGAGTTGAAAAATGTTTTTCCATAGCTTCTAGGATAACCTTCTCAAATTGTGTCATTAATGCAAAGCTTTTTCCTATACCTATAGGAATTTGAGAAATGACATAATCTTTACTTGTTACTTCATCGTGAATCATGAAGCGGTGACTATTGTCATTTGGCGCTCTTAAAAACATCTGCCACACTACAGCAAAAAGTATAAACATTTTTCCAAATTCAAACACAGGATTTGTTTGTCCATCCATTGCTTTTTTGATACTAAAAAGCAATAATGAGATAGCTAAGGCTGCATTAACGATATAACTTGTTTCAGTGGTTATTCCTTTAACAGCTTGCATGATTTCATTCATCACATCGCCATAACCCCAAGTATAAATTAAATTGCTATTAGCTATTTCAGTTGCACCAAATAAAAATGAAGGTGCAAAAAACAAAGTGCTAAGGAATAAAAAGTAAAATCTTTTCATGGACTGTTTTAAGAAGTTAAAGAGTTTGTTTGGTATAATTATAAAAGGTAGATGCCAAAGGCGGCTACCTTTGGCATTAATCATAACCTAGAAAGGCGGTGATTAAATTGTCCAATAAAATTATAGTAATAATTATACTACTTTGTATAATTATAGTCAAGTGTTATTAACACTTGATTTCCCCTTTTTTTAAGGGGAGCTATAATTTTCCCTTTGGCTTAACCAAACAAGCTTTTAACTAAGCTTATCTCCTTTCTGTTGAATTATTTTATTTTTTAATTTATATTTTTCTTGCTTATGCTAAAAGATAAGATTCAATCATAAATAAAATGTATTAAGAAGTCAAAGAATTTGTTTGGTATAATTGCATTAAGGGTTTTACCACAAGGCTGCAACCCTGTGGCATAATCACACCCTAGAAAGGGGGTGAAACTATGTTTCGTTTCGTACTTATAATTATACTAATTTGTATAATTACTGTCAAGGCTTATTAGCCTTGCCCCTTTTCTTAAGGGGCGAAACTCCCTTGTGGCTTGCACCAAACAAACTTTTAACTAAGCTTCTCTTCTTTCTATTGAATTTCTATATTTTTTTATATTTTTTATTTGAACTAAATAATAAACTTAACAAGATTTAAATTTACCAAATCTACTATCTTTTTACTTCAATCTCACATTCATAATCATATTAGATAAAAAGATACTATCTTTATCAAAGTCTTTTGAGTTATATTCATTTTTTGATTGTATAGTTTGCATTAAAGTTGAAAGGTTATACAAACTTAAACTTTCTAATATATTTATGAGTTCTATCTTGCTTAAAGTATTAAAATCATTTAACAATCTAAGATAATTACTTATAATAGAAGAAGAATTTATATTATGAAATACAATTTTATTTTTTATATCTTTTTTAATAAAAAATTGATTATTTTTTATATAAAAATAATCTTTAAGATGATGATTACTTAATATTTGATTATAAAAACTTAAAAGACTTTCTTTGCTGTTTAAGTCTATAAAATTAAGATAAAAATTCTTTTCTTCTAAAGCTAATTTTAAAGCATTAAGATTAGTAAAAGAAGTATTAATATTTTCATTATTTTTTAAAGCATAAACGATATTTTCTTGTTCTTGTTTTTGGGTAATAGCATATTGTAATAAAGGATTTTTATAATGTGTATCGCTATTGATTAAAACATTGATATAAAAAGCTTCTTTGCTTTTCTTAGTTAATTGAAGCAAAGATAAAAGTGTAGAAGGGATATAAAAAGAATCAAGCTTTAAATTTAAATACTTATCATAAGTATTTATATAAGTTAATTCTTGACTAAAATCCAAAGCTTGTTCTTTTAAATTTAAAAGCATTGTTCCACCTAATCCTAATAAAGCTAGATTTTTGAAATTCTCTAAAGCTTTTCTTTTTTCTAAATTGATTTGAAGTATTTTTTGCATTGTTTTTCCTTTCTTTTGTGGCTTACTCTTTGATATTATGTTCTTTAGCATAAGCTCTTATCTTAGCTCGAAGTTCTTGCGGAAAATTATATCTATAAATAGCAGGAATTCTTGGATCAAGGAGTCTATCAAGCTTATGTCTTTTATAAATAATTTCTAGTCTTTCAGGGCTATAGTATCTTGGAGCATTAGGATAGCCTTGAGGAGGAGTGAGGGCTGCTAATTTGGCGCTTAATACTAGGGTATCCATAGTCAGTTTAGCAGATCTTTCATCTCTTTCGTTTCTAATATCTACATCAAATCTAGTTGCCATTCCATTTTTATATCCATCCATATAATGATCAAATTCTTTCCTACTTTCAGGAGTAGAATCTATATCTCTTGGATCTTTTAATTTACCTTTTTCAATATCATCATATAAAGCCCAAATGATTCTACCTTCTTCATCATAGGCAAAATCATATTTATTTAAATCAATCGTCCAATCTGCTCCTATAATCTCATCTAAAAAAGGAAGCATACCAAATTCATCTAATAAACTCTCATAATGATAATCGTGTAAATCATAAATCATTTTTGCTCTAAGCTTATTCCAATGTTGCCCTGTAAGAAAAGAATTAGAACACAATACTGCTAAACCTAAACTTTTAAAAGCATTTTTATCTCCAAGTTGAGCTTGTAAAAACAATGCTTGTTGTTGTCTTGCTTTAAATCCTACGGCAGCTGTGGGACTAGCTTTAATATTTCCCAAAAGTAAAGCAGACAATTCCCATTCATTAAAGAAAGAATAAGATTTTAATGTTCCACGATGAGAACTTACTTCATCATAAATATAAGCGTATTCTTCATTAACCAATCTTCCTTTTTCATCTACATTAGCATAAGCATCATAGGGTATATCTATAACCACAGATCTTAATCCACTTCTTATTGCTAAATATTTATATCTTTCTCTTTTGGTTTTTAAAGAATGATAATAAGCTTTTTCTGCTTTAGTCCAAGGAGCTATGCTTCCTTTGATAGGATCTTTTAAATATATACTTTGCCAATCTTTAAATTCAAGTAAAGTAGATTTCTCCCCTGTGTGAAATTCAGGATCTAGGTATTGGGGTT
>NZ_MJXP01000032.1:0-3668 GCF_001762855.1 Campylobacter sp. BCW_6467
CTACTTTCAGGAGTAGAATCTATATCTCTTGGATCTTTTAATTTACCTTTTTCAATATCATCATATAAAGCCCAAATGATTCTACCTTCTTCATCATAGGCAAAATCATATTTATTTAAATCAATCGTCCAATCTGCTCCTATAATCTCATCTAAAAAAGGAAGCATACCAAATTCATCTAATAAACTCTCATAATGATAATCGTGTAAATCATAAATCATTTTTGCTCTAAGCTTATTCCAATGTTGCCCTGTAAGAAAAGAATTAGAACACAATACTGCTAAACCTAAACTTTTAAAAGCATTTTTATCTCCAAGTTGAGCTTGTAAAAACAATGCTTGTTGTTGTCTTGCTTTAAATCCTACGGCAGCTGTGGGACTAGCTTTAATATTTCCCAAAAGTAAAGCAGACAATTCCCATTCATTAAAGAAAGAATAAGATTTTAATGTTCCACGATGAGAACTTACTTCATCATAAATATAAGCGTATTCTTCATTAACCAATCTTCCTTTTTCATCTACATTAGCATAAGCATCATAGGGTATATCTATAACCACAGATCTTAATCCACTTCTTATTGCTAAATATTTATATCTTTCTCTTTTGGTTTTTAAAGAATGATAATAAGCTTTTTCTGCTTTAGTCCAAGGAGCTATGCTTCCTTTGATAGGATCTTTTAAATATATACTTTGCCAATCTTTAAATTCAAGTAAAGTAGATTTCTCCCCTGTGTGAAATTCAGGATCTAGGTATTGGGGTTGATAGTCTTTGTAGGGGGAGTTTTTCATAATATGATAAGATTTAAAAACCGCTTTGGAATATTCTTCGGTATAGTTGCCTGTGGGCTTAACATTTTCTTTAAAGAGTATTTTATTGGTATCTTTTTCCACATCTAATGTTAATCCATTAGGTGTATAAATCTCATAAGTTTCGCTCATTATCTATCCTTTCTTAATTTAACCCATGTATAAACCATCTTCTATGATTATGGTAGTAGCTAATCTGCCTATGAAATTAGGCGGAGTTTTTGTTTCTGATGTGATATCAGCATTTGCACTTGCCTTGCTAGTGTTATTTTCTCTTTTGCCTATAGCTTTCAAGCTTTCTTTATTTCCATTTATCCCCATATACATAGCCTTAAGATTGTTTTGTCCTATGATATTGAGTTTTTCTAGTAATCTTCTAGCCTTATTTTTATCTTCTATATATCTTCCTGTTTTATCTTTACTTGTATTGTAAATTCCATTAGCAAAATCTTGTAAAATTTGTAAAGCTTCATTGTAAGCATGAATAGGACTATCTTCATCCTTTTTAAAAGCACTAATTTGCTTTTCTTTATTTCTAAACTCTTTAAACAAAGGATGATTACAAGGAAGTTGATACATGGTGCATTTTTTAAGTTCTAAAGATTTTAACTCTTTAAAATAAAAAGTATAATCATCTATAATATATTTTTGTTCTTTTATATCCTCTAAAGCAGTTGCATTTCTTTTCTCATCAATAATCAAATAAGATAAAAGTCTTTTTAAAAGAAATTCTTTATTTTCTTCAAGCTTTTGATCTATTTCATAATGAAAGGAAAAATGAGTGTCAAAAACTCCTGTGCAAAGATCTATGCCATAAAAAATTTTCTTTAAATCAAAGCTAATGAATTTTGAGTTGATTGCAAAAGGATAAGTTATAAAATGATCTCTTATAACTGCTAAAGGATTGACTAATTTTTTTAAAGTATTGATAAAATCAATCTGTTTAACTTCTTTATTGTTGATTGTTAAATTTTTAATAGTTTGAATTAACTCTGTTTTAGAACTTATAAACATAAAAGATTCCTTATATAAAGCATTATTATATCATTTTTTATTTGCTAATATTTTTTGTCTCTATTAATCTCTCCTATCCACCTAAGCACATTGCCCTTATCATCAATCTCAACTTCTAAATCTTTGTATTTGTTGTAAAATTTAGGAGCTAAGATTTCATTAATTAGGATTTTTATAACTTTAAAAACTTCTTGTAATTCTTATTGCATCTTTTTAACTTTTTACATATTCTAGTATTTGTTGTTGCTTGTTGCCTTTGTTGCGTCTATTTTTCACATAATTTCAGACCATATTCTTGTATATTCCGCTTGTTTTTAGAAATATATAAAAAATTATTAAAAATATTATATTCATAAATACCATTTTTAAAAACATATCCTTTAAAATTCATATTTACATCACTAATAGACTTACCGTTTAGGACAATATATTTTCCATTATTTTTATTGACACCCACATATACAATTTTATCACAAGTTATATTACCCTCTGGACATAGATTTAAAATTTTTATCCAAAACTTTTCATTTTCATAGGTACATTGCTCTAGTGGAGTAAAATCCTCTTGCGCTAACAAATAAGTACTAAAAAATAAAAACAATAATATATTTTTAAAAATTACCATTTTTCATAACCTCCTTGAATGTAAAGCTTATATTCAGCATTTCTCCTATTAATTAGTCCTTGCATTACTTTATTTTGACTTTTGTTCCACGCCATCCAAGCTTCCTTTAATGTTTTGTAGCCTGTTTTCTCTCCATTGATGATTTTAACAACAAAAGAATTTTTAAAATTATCAATCCCTATATTAAAACATAATATAACCAAGGCATCAAATTCGTTCTGTGCTAAGGAAGAGTTTATTGAATTTTTACAGCATTTTCAAAGGGTGACAAATCGCTTTTAAACAATTTATCCGCTTCTTGTAAAATAATACCATTTTTATACAAATCCCATTCATTTTGCCCTATAAGATGTCCATATCCGATAGTTGCACCTTGTTAAATACTTCGTTTAAAATTAAATTAACATCATTTTCCTTAGTATTAAAGCTTTGATTATTTAGATTATCTTGTAAGGAAATTTCTTTATCTAAATAGTCTTGGATATCTTTTATTTTTTCATTTCTTTTTTCTTTTAAAGTATTGATAGATTTATAAAGCCTTTTTCTAGCATCAAGATAGGTATCATTTAGATTTTCTTTATCTAGGATGAAGATTTTTGTGAAAGTAGAATTATAGCCTAGATTGTTTATAGCGGTAGCTTGGGTGAAAAGCTCTTCTTGATTATAATTTATAGCTATGGAATTTTCACATTGATATAAGGCTTTTAAATATGCTATGGATGAATTTTTATCTATTGTGTCTATTTCATCACTGTTTATAAAAGCAAGCCTTGTTATAAATAATTCTCTATCCATTTTTTTCTAAATATTTAAGATAAATGAATATTATATCAAATATATTAAATTTTTGATAGTCTTTAAAGATTTTAATACATCATATACACACCCGCCATTAATAAAAAGATATTACACACAAACCCTATAAACCAACTTAATTTTTTGTGTTTTTCTCCTGTGCTATAACATTTAAATAAATAAGCTTGCAATAAACAAGGAAGTATAAAAAATGTGATTATAAAAAAAATAAAAGTTATACCGCCTAAAAAATCAAAATAATTATGTGCTTTATACTCTTGTGGTGATAATTTTTCAATTTCTGGAGGATCAAGCAATACAAGCCCTCTAGAAGTTTCAAGATCATAAGTAAGATAAAATATGATAACAATAGCCATAAAAAAGATAATAAAAGATATTAAAAAATAAGATTTTACAAATTCTTTTAT
>NZ_MJXP01000033.1:0-2237 GCF_001762855.1 Campylobacter sp. BCW_6467
GCTTTTTAAAACCCGATATTTTGGTTAAAGGAGCTGATTATAAAGATAAGCTTGTTGTGGGTGCAGATATCGTTTCAAGAGTTGAATTAATCGACTTTGAAGAAGGATTTAGCACAAGTAAGATTATAGAAAAGATTAAGGATAAAAAATGATAAATTTAGTAGAAAAAGAATGGCAAGAACATCAAAAAATCGCTCAAGAAAGTGAAATTTTAAAAGGACAAATCGCTAAAATAGGTGAGCTTTTGTGTGAGTGTCTTAAAAAAAATGGTAAGATTTTGATTTGTGGAAATGGTGGAAGTGCAGCTGATGCCCAGCATTTTGCAGCTGAACTTAGTGGGCGTTATAAAAAAGAACGCAAGGCTTTAGCAGGTATAGCACTTACAACCGATACTTCGGCACTTAGTGCTATAGGAAATGACTATGGTTTTGAGTTTGTTTTTTCAAGACAAGTGGAAGCTTTAGGAAATGAAAATGATATTTTAATCGGCATTTCAACCAGTGGAAAAAGCCCTAATGTTTTAGAAGCTTTTAAAAAAGCAAAAGAACTTAATATGCTTTGTTTAGGGCTTAGCGGAAAAGGTGGTGGAACGATGAATAAGCTTTGCGATCATAATCTTGTTGTACCAAGCGATGATACGGCTAGAATTCAAGAAATGCACATTTTAATCATACACACACTTTGTCAGATTGTAGATGAGAGTTATAAAACTGATTTATAAAATCTATAAAAAGCTATAAATAAATATCAAATATTTTTAGATTTTTATTGAAAATTTATTACTATTACTTAAAATTTATACAAGGAACTTTTTATGGTAAATCAACCAACAGCTACTATTTTTGCTGGTGTAAATGGTGCAGGAAAGACTACTTTATATTTTTTAGCACAAGAGCAAGGAATAAATTTAGGTTATCGCATAAATGTAGATGAGATAGCTCAAAGCATTGGAGATCATAGAGATAGACAAACTCAAGTTCGTGCCTCAAAGATAGCTATAAAAATGCGTAAAGTATATATAAATGATAAGCTTAATTTTAATCAAGAAACTACGCTTTGTGGAAAAGCTATATTAAATCTATTTAGTGAATTAAAAGAGCATGGTTATAAAATCAATTTACACTTCGTAGGACTTGATAGCCCGAAAACTGCAAAAGCGCGAGTAAAAATAAGAGTAGCTAAAGGTGGGCACGACATAGAGCCACATTTAATAGATAAAAGATATTATGAAAGTATGCAAAATCTTTTAAAAATTATGCCATTATGTGATGAGATTTTGGTTTATGATAATACTAAAAATTATGAATTAATTGCAAAGATAACAAATGGGATATTAGATTTGCAAAATAATGTCACTTGGTTTAGTGATTTAATACCAGATAAAACACAATTTAAAAGTTATTCTTATAATAATGGATACAATCATTCTGATAGGATTAAGTCATGATAGATAAGCTTGTTTCTATCAGACATGCTGCAAATTTACTTGGTGTTGCAATACAAACAATCCGTAATTGGGATAAGCAAGGCTTTTTAAAACCCGATATTTTGGTTAAAGGAGCTGATTATAAAGATAAGCTTGTTGTGGGTGCAGATATCGTTTCAAGAGTTGAATTAATCGACTTTGAAGAAGGATTTAGCACAAGTAAGATTATAGAAAAGATTAAGGATAAAAAATGATAAATTTAGTAGAAAAAGAATGGCAAGAACATCAAAAAATCGCTCAAGAAAGTGAAATTTTAAAAGGACAAATCGCTAAAATAGGTGAGCTTTTGTGTGAGTGTCTTAAAAAAAATGGTAAGATTTTGATTTGTGGAAATGGTGGAAGTGCAGCTGATGCCCAGCATTTTGCAGCTGAACTTAGTGGGCGTTATAAAAAAGAACGCAAGGCTTTAGCAGGTATAGCACTTACAACCGATACTTCGGCACTTAGTGCTATAGGAAATGACTATGGTTTTGAGTTTGTTTTTTCAAGACAAGTGGAAGCTTTAGGAAATGAAAATGATATTTTAATCGGCATTTCAACCAGTGGAAAAAGCCCTAATGTTTTAGAAGCTTTTAAAAAAGCAAAAGAACTTAATATGCTTTGTTTAGGGCTTAGCGGAAAAGGTGGTGGAACGATGAATAAGCTTTGCGATCATAATCTTGTTGTACCAAGCGATGATACGGCTAGAATTCAAGAAATGCACATTTTAATCATACACACACTTTGTCAGATTGTAGATGAGAGTTATAAA
>NZ_MJXP01000034.1:0-765 GCF_001762855.1 Campylobacter sp. BCW_6467
TTATACATCATTTTATAATATCTCATTGTTTTCTCTCCTTATAGTATTCTTTATGAAGTATAGCAGGATTATTTTTGATTTCTTCTTTTAGTTTTTCAAATTCTTTTAAGAATTTATTCTTATCTCCTCTAGCTATTTTATCAATTTTATTCATTTTTTCAAGAATGTATTCATGGTATTCATTAGGATGTCTTCCGCGATGTGGCATTTTAACTTTATTCCAATCTCCATTTAGTTTTAAATCATATGAATTAAGTATCTCTTGAAATTTTGGAGTATATTTTTTACTCTTATTGGTGGCAATGTGATGAGTTTGAATTGGTAATTGATTGTTTTTACCTCCTATCCCTTCCCATCTTATCCTATCAAATTTAATCTTAGCAAGAGGACTAGCTTGTATTTTAGCTAAAGCAAATTTAATCTTATTCTTTTTAGGTATAGCAAATATAGGATAACCTTTTATACTCATTCCTATCAAACCCATTTGTAATACAGAATGTTTATTATTAACTTTATGATCTGAATAAGTATAAGCAAATACTAAAGCTACTTTAGTACAAGGTCCTCCTAGTATAAGTGGATTTAAACATCCACTTATACTAGCTCGTTGTATTTCATTATTAAGCATAATAGGAACATTGTCTGATTTTATTCTTTTAGCTTTTTTTGCTTTTAACTTAACTCTACCTCCATGTAAGCATACTAAAGTATTATCTTCTAATATAGGATGCATACAAGAAGTATCAGAACTTATATTAATATCTT
>NZ_MJXP01000035.1:0-1043 GCF_001762855.1 Campylobacter sp. BCW_6467
CAAGCTAGTCCTCTTGCTAAGATTAAATTTGATAGGATAAGATGGGAAGGGATAGGAGGTAAAAACAATCAATTACCAATTCAAACTCATCACATTGCCACCAATAAGAGTAAAAAATATACTCCAAAATTTCAAGAGATACTTAATTCATATGATTTAAAACTAAATGGAGATTGGAATAAAGTTAAAATGCCACATCGCGGAAGACATCCTAATGAATACCATGAATACATTCTTGAAAAAATGAATAAAATTGATAAAATAGCTAGAGGAGATAAGAATAAATTCTTAAAAGAATTTGAAAAACTAAAAGAAGAAATCAAAAATAATCCTGCTATACTTCATAAAGAATACTATAAGGAGAGAAAACAATGAGATATTATAAAATGATGTATAACTATAATCATAATGATGTGGATAATTGGTGCTCTTGTAATCTTGTAGATATAAAAAATAATAATGAATATGCACTTTTAGAATCTAAACCTATCACAAATTGGCAAACACCTAGTTTTGAAATCGATAAAGATGAAGGAAGCATACTAACTGGTCTTATACACAATGACTGTGGTTGGCGTATAGTCTCTCCTAAATTTATAAATTTAATGCAAGATTTAATCAAAGATTGTGTGCAATATTTAGATGTAGAAATTAAAAATCAGGAAATAAATTATTATGATTGTAAAATTATGCATGTAATAAAATCACTTGAGGCTTTAGATTATGAACATTCTGTATATACTTATATGGGTGATAATGATGAATATTTAAGTATTACTAAAGCTGTTTTAAAAAAATCAAAACTTGATGGAAGTCATATATTTAGAATTAAAGATGATGAAATACCTGTTTTTGTATCAAGTGAATTTAAAAAAATAGTAAGAGAAAATAATTTATTAGGTTTTAGTTTTAGTGAAGTTATGGTATATTAAAATTAATAAACATATAAAAATATTACAATTATAAATTATATAAACTTATTAGGTTTTATCAAACAAATACCATAATAAAGGATAAAAAATGACAAGAGAACAAGCAGAATT
>NZ_MJXP01000036.1:0-2900 GCF_001762855.1 Campylobacter sp. BCW_6467
TTTGCTTTAGCTTCTTCAAGTAAGTCTCAAAGCATTGCTATGTCTGAAAAGGGTAATTTATATGCAGATGCAAGTGATTATATAAAGAGTGATTTAAATAACGGAAGCCATGGTTCTAATAAAGAACATTCTTTATTCATCCTTCCTTATACTTCTTCACAGAATGTTGAACTTTCTTTAAATGAAGAAAGTAAAGGACACACTAAAGGAACCATTATAGGTTATTCTACTTTAAAAGACAGTGGAATATATGGTGTGTATGCAGGTTATGAAGATACAAAAATGGGTTCAACTTATTTTGATATTAATAATAGAACCTATTATGCAGGTTTAAAATACTTTAATACCTTATTTACTACAAGTAAAGGTCAAGAAGTTTATATCAAAGCTCAAGGTAAAGCTGCTTTGATTAAAAATGATTTAACTAAAAAAATAGGAAATAATGAAGCTAAAGCTGAACCTAATTCTTATGCTTATGGAGTCAATACAGCCTTAGGTATGAATTTTATTTCTAATAAAGATATATTCTCCCCTGAAATAGGTCTTGCTTATGAAGGAGGCTATACTGAAGCTTTTTCTATGAAAGACACTATAGGACAAGCAACAGTTAAAGGTGGAGAAAGAACCTATGCAAACTATTTAAATCTTTTCTCTACTAAAACAAGCTTTACTTGGTTTAGAGATTGGTTGCCTAATTTAAAAACTTCAGTAGAACTTGGAGCTAAGTTTAATATCAATCCTAAAGTAGAAGCTGAGGCTAGATTTGGAAATACAAAAGTAAGTGATGAGTTTGATTTACCAAGAGTACAAAAATTTGTAAGCACTTCTTTTATCGTTCCTGTTAATGAAGCTTTCTATTTTAGTTTAAACTATAATGGAATGTTTGATAAAGATGGCAATACCCATACAGGATTTGCTCAGTTTAATTATCTTTGGTAATCTTATAAAAGATCCTACTTAGTTTAATTAGTTTACTCTCCTAGCTTGTTAAAATTTCATCCTGATAATTTTAAAATTATTAGGATGGATGTTTTTATTGTATTTATTTTTTTATTTTTGTTTTATTATTTAATTTTATAAAAATATAATTATCTTTTTATGCAACTTATAAGATAATATTAGATTTTAATGTAACTATCAAGGAAAAATATGTTTGATAAAATTCATTATTATTATTTTAATGCTAATTATGAAAAATGTTTAAACTTGAGTGAGCAATTTTTAAAAGAAAGTCCAAAATTTGCTTTAGAATTTGCTACGCTTTCTTCTTATAAACTTTCTCTTTTTCAAAAAGCTTTATATTATGCTCAAGAGCTTTTTTCTTTAAATCCTACAAGTTTTAATGGTCTTATGCTTGCTAAAAGCTATATTGAAAATTTAAGACTTGATGAAGCCTTGAATTTATTACAAACACTTTTAACTCGCAAAGATGATTTAGAAGATGAACTTAAGTTAGAATTGGCTTTTATTTATAAACTGAGTAATAAACTAGAAGAATCTGAACAAATTTTCAAAGAATTACTTTCTAAAGATATGTATAATCTTAATCTATGGAAAAATTATGCAGAAATTTATTTTAAACATGATTTTACGAAGGCATTAAATGCACATGAGCACTTGTGTCATTTTATGCAAGATTTGATTGATAAACTACAAAAAGGAATCATTGCTGAACAAACCAATCTTAATTTAGTCAAACTCGAAGATAGGCTTCACAGTAAAACCAAAGAAAATCTTACCATTTCTAAAATAGAAGATTTTTTAACTCATCAAATTTTACCCCAAAAAGCATACTTGCTTTTTAAGCTTTTTAGAATATCTGATTCTTTAGAACTTTTTCAATCACTACAAGAAGCCAATCAACACCATGCACAGTTTTGGCAAAACTATGCTAAGGTATTAGAATTTAACTCAAACTATCAAGAAGCTTATCATGCTTATAAAAAATGTCTTAGCTTGGATTCTCATGCAACCTATCAATTTGATTTGGCTTATCTTTTGATGCGTATGGGAGTGGATGATAATTTTGAAGAGGGCAAGAAATATTATGAAAGCAGATTATTTTATGCTCATAATGAAACTTTTTCTACTTATCATTATAATGAAAGCCTAAAAGCTTTTAATAAATTTGGCGTTGATGCTTTTAAAAATAAAGAAGTTTTAGTATTTTGCGAGCAAGGCTTTGGCGATACTATAATGTATGCAAGATGCTTAGAAAAACTTTGCAAAATCGCTTCAAAGGTTTTATTTGCTCCTCAAAGTGCCATGTATGAAATGTTTAAAAATCAAATCAAATTTTTAAATCAAAATGATGATATTTTTAAAAATGTAAAGGTTTTAAAAAATCTACCTACAAATTTTGATTATGCTATTCCTATTTGTTCTTTGCCTTTTTTTATTGATATTAAGCTTGATGAGATTTTACGATTAAAAACACCTATATTGCCACAGAAAAAACCGCATAATCAAAGAAAAAAACTTGGTATTTTTTATGCTACTCCTAATGCTGAAAATTCTGATTTATTAAGAAATGTAAAATTTGAATTTTTATTTGATGTATTAAAAGACTTAGATTATGAAATCATTTCTTTTCAAATGCAATTAAAAGAAGAATTACCTAAGGTAATAGAAGATAGAAGCAAGCTTATAAAAAATTGGAATGATACTCTAAATTATTTATATGATATTGACTGTATGCTTAGTATTGATAGTGCTATAGCGCATTTAAGTTTAGCTATGGATATTCCTACTATAGTTCTTTTACATCCTAGGTTTGATTGGCGTTGGGGAAAATTTGAAAATCCTAAAAGTTATTTTTGGCCAAAAGCAAAATGTTTTATCATAAAAGAACAAGAAGAAACAAAAAGGAATTTGCAAAAACTGATTAAAGATATTTTAAA
>NZ_MJXP01000037.1:0-2725 GCF_001762855.1 Campylobacter sp. BCW_6467
GGGGGGGGGTTGAAAATAAAGAAAATAGAGAAAAACTCATAAAAACCCTAATAATACACTTAAATTCTTATCTAAAAACTAAAAATAATCCAGAAAGAATTAATATTTTGGTTGAAATATATCAAGAATTACAAAAAGGTAGCCAAACTCCTGATCTTATTGATATAGAAGAACTTGAATTTAACAAAGAAGACATTTTCAAAGAATTATTTTATGCTTTAGGCGGTTTAGGAAGTATGTATTCCGTAGAAATGATACAATCAAGAATTGCAAATTTCATCAAAATACTTGGCGGAGAACCTAAACTTTTATTAGAAAGATTTACAGCATAGACTTCAAAAAGAAGTCTATGTAAATACTCAATTTTAGAAAAATTAATTATTCAATAACGCAGCTTTTATTGTATCATTTGTTGCTTTGGCATATATAGTAGTAGTATTTAGATTTGCATGTCTTAGAATTTTTTGTATGACCACAAGGTTTGTTCCTTTGGCTGTTAATCTCATGGCTAAAGTGTGTCTAAGCAAATGAAGTCCTTTTTTACTGATCAAAGCTTTAGCATAAATATTATTTACAATCAAAAAAGCATTGCTTCTATTTAAATGTTTTCCTGTGCTAGTTTGCATTATGTAATCACTATCTTGGATATTTTCTTTAAAATATTCAAGCTCATCATCTACTTCTTCTTTTTTAATAAATGCAAATTGTTCTTTACCGCCCTTGCCTATTATGGATATTTTTAATATTTCATCATCAACCTCTTCAAAATCACAAAGTTTTACATTTAAAGCTTCAGAAATTCTAAGTCCTCCATAAAGCATAAGTTTTATCAGTAAAGAATTTCTAAAACTATTGTAAACTTCTTTTTTTGCTTTTTCTTTCTCTAAAACATTATTTAGCCTTATAATTTCATTTTCATTAAGATAATTTAATTTTTCTTCTGATTTTTCTGTTCTAAATCTAATTTTCTTCATATCAAAGGAAAAAACAAACAAATCATCATTATTATCGCTTATAAAAGAAAAAAAGCTAGTTAATACTCTCAAATAAGTTATTTTTGTTTTTTTTTGATAGTTTATTGCCATTTTTTGAATTATTTTCTAAATAATTAAGAAAATTGACTAAAAAAGTCGTTTTTATATCGTTTATTTGCATTTTATCTTGATAATCTAAAGAATATTCTACAAGATCTAGTAAAATACGCCTATAAAGTAAAAAAGTATTATTTGAATAGGATAATGCTTGAATATGTTTCAAATAAGCTTCTATCCAACGCTCTAAATCTTCGCTTATTGTAGTATTTTTAAGTTTCATTTTATTTATATCCTTTTTTTTATAACATAATTTAACATTATGTTATATTTATTTACTTGTGTTAATATCAAAATATATATTTTAATAGGCTTATTTTGATATAAGATTATGTTATATATTTTAAATTATACCATAAAAATATTTATATTTTTGCATTATTTGTCTATTTATACAATTTTTTATTAATATTATGGTATAATTTATATATTTTAACAAATAAAGGATAAAAATGGAAAAAAATACAATAAATAATGAAAATATTCAAAAAAATGAAATATTAATTCCAAAAAGAGTATTATTTGATGAAAAAACATTAAAAATGATAGAAATGATGATTCCTACTTACAAAGATGAAATTTCTAATACAAATAAAGAAAATGAGAAAATTAATCAAATGATTAAGCTTGCTATAGAAAAAATGTTTAAAAATGATTTTTTGAATAAAATAAATAATTTTTAATTAGGTTTTTTTATGAATAATGTTTTGTTGCACAGAATAACTGAGAAAGGAAACATTCGCTATTATAGCATAGAAATTATTGCCACTCTATTTGAGGAATATATGGTTGAGAGAGTTTACGGAAATGTGCGTTTTAAAAGTTGTACAGGAAGAAAAAATAATGTATTTCCAAGTTTTAATGAGGCACAAATTTTTTTTGAGAGGTTAAAGAAACAAAAAATGAAAAAAGGGTATGCGTAAGTTTTTGCTCAAAAAACAAGAAAAAACATTGATAAAATAGGCTTTTGAGATAAGCTTTTAGCTAAACTCTCAAAAACAGGTAAAAAATCCTTATCAAATCCGCTAATTTCAATTTTTATAGCCATTTGTATCCTTTCTTATATAATTTTTATTTTTATTATACCATAAAGGGTTTTGTTGTAAAATTGGAAAAAACTTTTTTTATATATAAAATTACATAAATAAGACAATCAAAATACAATATAAAAGATTAAAGAATAGTAAAAACGGTTTTTTAAAAAAAACTAATATAAATATATGGCTAATTATATAATTAATCCTCCTCTAAGCCATCATTAATTCCTGCTTCTGCAAGTTCAAGCTGTTCTTTTTGATACACTTTATCATCTTTAAAGGCTTCAAAACTTTTTTCCCATAAAACCTTTCTTTGCTCTATATATTCTTGATCTTTACACATATTAATCCTTTTTATTTATCAGGTTTAAAACCACTATCTAAAATTATTTTTGTCATTGCACCTTTAAGTTTATCAAAACGATTTAAAGCTTGCATATTGCTAACTCTAAGCAATCTTATTTTATCATCTTTTTTATAAAACACTTTAAAAACTTCATCACTTTGTTTGTGTTTTACCATATCATCTAAAGTAGGACTATCTATGAATTCATATTCTTTGGTAAAATCTTCATTTAAAACATCGAATAAATCTTG
>NZ_MJXP01000038.1:0-65068 GCF_001762855.1 Campylobacter sp. BCW_6467
TTTATAGGCGTATTTTACTAGATCTTGTAGAATATTCTTTAGATTATCAAGATAAAATGCAAATAAACGATATAAAAACGACTTTTTTAGTCAATTTTCTTAATTATTTAGAAAATAATTCAAAAAATGGCAATAAACTATCAAAAAAAAACAAAAATAACTTATTTGAGAGTATTAACTAGCTTTTTTTCTTTTATAAGCGATAATAATGATGATTTGTTTGTTTTTTCCTTTGATATGAAGAAAATTAGATTTAGAACAGAAAAATCAGAAGAAAAATTAAATTATCTTAATGAAAATGAAATTATAAGGCTAAATAATGTTTTAGAGAAAGAAAAAGCAAAAAAAGAAGTTTACAATAGTTTTAGAAATTCTTTACTGATAAAACTTATGCTTTATGGAGGACTTAGAATTTCTGAAGCTTTAAATGTAAAACTTTGTGATTTTGAAGAGGTTGATGATGAAATATTAAAAATATCCATAATAGGCAAGGGCGGTAAAGAACAATTTGCATTTATTAAAAAAGAAGAAGTAGATGATGAGCTTGAATATTTTAAAGAAAATATCCAAGATAGTGATTACATAATGCAAACTAGCACAGGAAAACATTTAAATAGAAGCAATGCTTTTTTGATTGTAAATAATATTTATGCTAAAGCTTTGATCAGTAAAAAAGGACTTCATTTGCTTAGACACACTTTAGCCATGAGATTAACAGCCAAAGGAACAAACCTTGTGGTCATACAAAAAATTCTAAGACATGCAAATCTAAATACTACTACTATATATGCCAAAGCAACAAATGATACAATAAAAGCTGCGTTATTGAATAATTAATTTTTCTAAAATTGAGTATTTACATAGACTTCTTTTTGAAGTCTATGCTGTAAATCTTTCTAATAAAAGTTTAGGTTCTCCGCCAAGTATTTTGATGAAATTTGCAATTCTTGATTGTATCATTTCTACGGAATACATACTTCCTAAACCGCCTAAAGCATAAAATAATTCTTTGAAAATGTCTTCTTTGTTAAATTCAAGTTCTTCTATATCAATAAGATCAGGAGTTTGGCTACCTTTTTGTAATTCTTGATATATTTCAACCAAAATATTAATTCTTTCTGGATTATTTTTAGTTTTTAGATAAGAATTTAAGTGTATTATTAGGGTTTTTATGAGTTTTTCTCTATTTTCTTTATTTTCAACCCCCCCCCACCATAAGCACTTCTTTTGTATTTTCTTTTTTCATATTATTCCTTTCAAATTGTCAACATAATCACTCCACCATTGCATTAAGAGCTTCCTATCGTTTAGCCTTAAACTTCTATTATAAGCAGCTTTAACATTATTTCTTTCACGATGATCTAAGCATAACTCTATAACTTCACTATCTTGCCCATGCAAATTTTTAAATTCATAGAGCAAGGTTGAAGCTGTTGTTCTAAAACCATGAAAAACCATTTCATCGCCAAAGCCTAATCTTTTGATGGCTTGATTTAATGTGTTTTCACTCATAGTTTTGGATTTGCTTATATCACTTGGAAAAACATATTTTGAATTGTGGAATGAAAAAGGTTTGATAAATTCAAACAACTTGATCACGCTTTCACTTAGTGGTACAATAAAATCTTCACCCCCTTTCATTTTATTTGCAGGTATAATTATCTTTAAATTTTTAAAATCTATTTCACTCCATTCTAAATTTCTGATATTAGCGCTTCGCAAAAACAAATATGGGCTGATTTGCAAGGCTACTTTTGTGAATATATTTCCATTATAATTTTCTATTGCTAATAGTAACTCTTTAAATCTTTCTTCTTTTGTGATAGCTCTAAGATTTTGTTTTTTAGGCGAGCCATAAAGAGCTTTCATGTCTAAAGTTAAAATATTGCTATTTTCTATATATTCTTTATTTATGGCATACATTAACATTTTTTTTAAACCCAAGAAGACTCTTTTTATAGTTTCGAGTTTACCTTCTACATAAAGTTTATCAAGAATAAGAAGTATATCATTTTTGGCAAGTTCATTAATATGTTTGTCTTCGTATTTAGAAATAATATGAGTTTTTAATCTCTTCGATAAATTATAAGAAGTATTATTTTTATAAAAAACTTGACTCCATTCATTAAAAACTTCTTTTAGGGTTTTTGATTTTTGTATATCTTCTTTTTGAATTTGTTCTTTGGGATCGATTTTTTCAGCTAACATATTATTAAAAATATTTGCTTTTTCTCTTGCACTTGACAATGTAGTTGTTGGATATTTTCCTATTTTAATGCTTTGTATTTTTTTATTTAACCTATATCTAAAATAAAAAAAAGATAATAGTACCTTTTAAAGAACCTTTTGCTTCGATGTAGAGATTTTTGGTGCACGCATCTTTAATGTATGTTCTTTTTTCTACGATTAAATTTTTAAGCTGTTTATCGTTGACAATAACCATTTTATAATATTCCTATGTTAAAAAGTATATGTTATTTTTGAATTTTAAAATTTAACATACACTATAACATATACTTTTAAAATTGTCAATCCTGATAATTTAAGATAATTTAAGATAATTTGAGATAATTTAAAGTATGATTTTATCATATCTTAATTGATAATTTTAGATTACTTAAGATTTCTTGGGATAATTTCAGAAAAGAAATAATGGTGCCCGAGGTCGGACTCGAACCGACACAAGGTTGCCCTTACCAGATTTTGAGTCTGGCGCGTCTACCAGTTTCACCACTCGGGCTCATTTTTAAGATTTAAAGCTAAAATTATACTTTTTTAGACTAAAAAATACTTTAAAAATAAAAAGTATTTTCAAAAAGATTATATAAAATTATGTAATTTAAATTTTTGGAACAGTTATTGCTTTTGTTTATTAGCAATGTTTGAAAAGATTTTAACTTTAATACTTTAGAGGAAAAAAATGAGAATTACAAATAAACTTAACTTCACAAATAGTGTGAATAATTCTATGGGCGGTCAAAGTGCTTTATATCAAATATCTCAACAACTTGCTTCAGGTTTAAAAATACAAAATTCATATGAAGATGCAAGCATTTATATAGATAATACGCGTCTTGAATATGAAATTAAAACATTAGAACAAGTAAAACAAGCAACAAACAGTGCAAAAGAAATGACTCAAAACAGCATGAAAGCTTTGCAAGATATGGTAAAACTTCTTGAAGATTTTAAAGTTAAAGTAACTCAAGCTGCAAGTGATGGGAACTCTCAAACTTCAAGGGAGGCTATAGCAAAAGAATTAGAACGCATAAAAGAGAGTATAGTTCAGCTTGCAAATACTAGCGTTAATGGTCAGTATCTTTTTGCAGGCTCACAAGTTGCAAATAAACCTTTTGATTCCAATGGTAATTATTATGGAGATAAAAATAATATCAATGTAGTAACTGGAGCTGGAACTGAAAGTCCTTATAATATACCTGGATGGGATTTATTTTTCAAAGCGGATGGAGACTATAAAAAACAAATTACTACTAATATCAGTTTTACAGATAATCGTTATACAGATAAAGATAAACAAGAATATTTAAACGGAGATTCTGCTTGGAAGCAGCTTATCGGGCAAAATTATGTAAAAGATGGAAAATTAGATCCCGATATAGATTTTGAAGATAAAGACCGAAAACTTAATTTTCCACCTTCAACACTCTATGTTCAAGGAACAAAACCAGATGGAACAAGCTTTAAAAGTGCAGTTTTAGTAAAACCAGATGATAAAATAGAAGATGTATTAGAGCAAATTGGCGCACTTTATGGCAACACTGCTAATAATAAAGTTGTAGAAGTAAGCATCAATAATAGTGGTCAAATTCAAATCACAGATTTAAAACAAGGCAATAATAAATTAGACTTTCATGCCGTAGCCTATACTCCACAAATGGACAAAACAGAAAGTTTCAAAGCAATGGAAAAATTTGTTAAGGATAATGATCTTAACATGGATAATGTTACCAATGCTGTTATGCAAGAGGCTATGAAAAATGGTGATATTACCAATCCAACTAGTCCAGTTACTATTAAGTTAACAGGAAAAGATGGAAAAGAGCAAGAGTTTACCTTTAGTTTAGCTCAAACTGATTTTATTAAAAGCAATATGACTGATTCAGCTGGCAACAAAGCCAATGGTGCAGATTATGATAATGTTTATTTTGAAAAAGATGGAAATACTGTTTATGGTAATGTTTCTCAAGTTATTAAAGGAAGTAATGCTTATGCAACTGATTCAACCAAACTTAGCGAGGTAATGGCAGGAAATAGTCTAAATGGTACTACTTTAAATTTAAAAGTCAATTCCAAAGGTGGAAATTCTTACGATGTTACCATAAATTTACAAACTTCAACTGTAAGCTATCCTGATCCTAATAATCCAGGTCAAACCATAAGTTTTCCTATAACCCATACTGATCCTGCAACTGGAAATAGTGGAGTTGTTACAGGATCAAATGATATTACTTATGGTCAAATCAATGATATTATAGGTATGTTTGCCGCAGATAAAATTCCAACCCAAAGCATAACAGCTGCAAATGGAAAAGTTGATGCAAATGGTTATAATAGTTTACAACAACTCATGAAAGATTCTCAAGCTACTGTTGATGTAAGTATGGATTATAAAGGTCGCATTAGCGTTACCGATAAGCTATCCTCAGGAACCAACATAGGAATTTCTTTAAGTGATTCTCAAAGTGGACATTTTCCGCAACCACCTTATACCACAACTGCGCAAGTAGAGAATGGTCCAAATTTTAGTTTTAGTGCCAATAATGCTTTAGTTATAGATGAACCAAATGTTGATCTTATAAAAGATTTAGATACTATGATAGATGCGGTTTTAAGTGGTAATATGAGAGCCGATGGAAATTCGGCCGATCCAAGAAATACCGGAATGCAAGGAGCTTTAGAAAGACTCGATCATTTAGCAGATCATATCAGCAAGCTTAATACAACCATGGGAGCTTATCATAATACTATAGATGGTGTCAATACTCGAGTAAATTTCTTAAGCGTAAATGTGCAAAGCATTAAGTCAAATGTTATTGATGTAGATTATGGTGAAGCTATGATGAATTTAATGCAAGTTCAACTTGCATATCAAGCTTCTCTTAAGGCTAGTACAACAATTTCTCAACTTAGCTTATTAAATTATATGTAAAAATTTATGGTATAATTTGGCTTTGATTTTATTTTTAAGGAAAGAATATTAAAAAAGAAGCCATTTTTACCAGCTCTACACTTGTTATTTTTTATATTTGTCTTTGTATGCTAGCACCTAGCATGGGAGAATGGGTTTACAAGGCTAATTTATTTTTATTTGGAGAATTTGGGTATTATTATCCATTTTTTTTACTTGTGTTAAATTATCTTTACTATAGAAAAAATTATAAAATAGAAAATTTTAAGCGTAGAGAGCTTTTTGGTTTTTCTTTGGCCTTTTTTTCTACTTTGCTTTTATTTTCTGTCTTTTATAGAGAGTTTGGGTATATTTTAGAAATTGTATATGGATTTTTTTCTATAATCTTAGGACATACAGGGAGTGGAATTTTTGCTCTTTTACTTTTGCTATTTTCTTTGATCTTATTGTTTCCGAAATTTGCAAAAGAAATTTTAAAAAAAGAATTAGATTTTACTTTTTTATTAAAAGTAGAGCAAGCTTTTAAATCTTTACTTATGCGTGTATTTGGCGGAGAAAATGAGAAAGAAGATGTAGGTAAATCAGAACCTATGGCTCCAAAATTAAATATTTTGCAAGATAGTATTTATGAGAATTTGCAAATAAATAAAAAAGAAAAAACCAATAACTTAGAACAGATAATCAAAGATTGCAATATCAATGCAAGTAAAAATTCAATTACCACAGCTAAGGAAAACTTTGAAAAACTAAAAAATCAAATTTTAGATGAAACCATAGAGATTGATACACAAAGCTTAAAAGAATCAAGAAGTTTTGTTTATGAGCATTCTCAACAAGTGCGAAATTTCGCACAAAAGGCTAGCAAAATGAGCATTAGCCTTGATGAAGATTTTAATTTTATTTCAGAAGAAGGGGTAGATATGATTCCTGAACGTTTTTTAAAACCTAAAAAACTTGAAGATATAAAGCAAATAGATACAAATAAAAATTTAGATGAGCCAAGTTATAAGCGTAAAAATATTGAAATTCCAGTTTCTAAACAGGAAGTTAAACCAAAAATTTTCACAAAAGAGCTTGAACTTAGAGAGAATTTGATAAAAAAAGAAAAACTAGAACAAGAATACAAAGCCTATCAAAATGAAATTTTAGAAAATAAAGTAAAACAAGAAATTAAAAAATTAGAAGAATATGATGCGATAAATTCAAGCAATATTATAGAAGGGAATAAATACAGTTTTAATAACTCAAAGACAATCAAAACAGAAACAGAAGAATCAAACAAAATAAATGAAAATAAAAATCCAGATAAAGCAGACAATATCTTCGAATTTACTCCTATTGTAGAAGAGTTAAATCATCCTTATATAGAACCTACTCCTATAAAAAATATAAATGAAATAGTTATAGAAGAAAAAAATACACTCGATTTTATCCAAAATACAGAAATTAAAATCGATAATGAAAAAACAAATGAACAAGAAATTAAACTTCAAAAAGCAGTTTTAGCCAAAGAAATTGCTATTAACCAAGCTTTATTGCGTGAAATAGAGCAGGGTGAGATAGAAAAACCAAAAGATTTCACCTTGCCACCATTAGATTTTTTAGCTAATCCAAAAGAGCATAGACAAGAAATCAATGAAAGTGAAATAGATAAAAAAATTTATAATCTTCTTGAAAAGTTGCGTCGTTTTAAAATAGGTGGCGATGTTATAAGCACTTATGTTGGTCCTGTGGTAACTACTTTCGAATTTCGTCCTAGCGCAGATGTGAAAGTAAGTCGTATTTTAAATTTACAAGATGATTTAACTATGGCTTTAATGGCAAAATCAATCCGTATTCAAGCTCCAATACCAGGAAAAGATGTTGTAGGCATAGAAGTCCCAAATGATGAAATTCAAACTATTTATCTAAGAGAAATTTTACAAAGCGAAGTTTTTAAAAATGCTAAAAGTCCTTTAACTATAGCTTTGGGCAAAGATATAGTAGGCAATGCTTTTGTAACCGATCTTAAAAAACTTCCGCATTTACTCATCGCAGGAACTACAGGTAGCGGTAAAAGTGTGGGGATAAATTCTATGCTTTTAAGTCTTTTATATCGTAACTCTCCTAAAACCTTGCGTTTGATGATGATAGATCCTAAGATGCTTGAATTTAGCATTTATAATGATATTCCTCATCTTTTAACTCCTGTTATCACAGATCCAAAAAAAGCAGTCAATGCACTTTCAAATATGGTGGCTGAAATGGAAAGACGCTATCGTTTAATGGCTGATGCAAAAACCAAAAATATAGAAAATTACAATGAGAAAATGAAAGAATTAGGTAGCGAAGAGCTCCCTTTTATTGTAGTAATTATTGATGAACTTGCTGATTTAATGATGACTGCGGGTAAAGATGTAGAATTTTATATAGGAAGACTTGCGCAAATGGCAAGAGCAAGTGGAATTCACTTGATTGTAGCTACGCAACGACCTTCTGTTGATGTTGTAACAGGGCTGATCAAAGCGAATTTGCCAAGTAGAATTTCTTATAAAGTAGGGCAAAAAATTGACTCTAAAGTTATTTTAGATGCTATGGGTGCTGAGAGTTTACTTGGAAGAGGGGATTGTTTATTTACTCCTCCTGGAACAAGCTCTATAGTGCGTTTGCATGCGCCTTTTGCAAGCGAATTTGAAATAGAAAAAATCGTGGATTTTCTAAAGGATCAACAAAGCGTAGAATATGATGAAAGCTTTTTAAAAGATCAGCAAAGCGTGGGTGTTACAACAAATGAAAGCTTTGATGGGGAAGTAGATGAGCTTTATGAAGAAGCCAAAAGAGTGATCTTAGAAGATGGAAAAACAAGCATTTCTTATTTGCAACGCCGTTTAAAAATCGGCTATAACCGCTCTGCAAATATTATTGAACAACTTACGCAAAACGGGATTTTAAGCGAACCTGATGCCAAAGGACAAAGGGAAATCTTGTAAGATTTTTCTTGTATTTTTGATATATAAAACTGATTACAAAAGAAGAAATTTAAAAAGAAAAAGCCCCGTAAAAAGGGCTTAAAAATTATTTATCTCTAAGATTTAATTCAGTAATTAACTTACTATAAGAATTATAATCTTTTCTTTTAAGATAAGATAAAAGTCTTTTTCTTTGACCTACAAGTTTTAGAAGTCCTAGTCTTGATGAAAAGTCTTTTTTGTAGATTTTTAAATGTTCTGTAAGTTCTGCAATTCTTGCAGTTAAAAGAGCTACTTGAACTTCTGTTGAACCAGTATCACCTGGTTTTTTAGCGAATTTCGCAACTATTTCTGCTTTTTTGGCCGAATCCAAAGCCATGATAGACCTCCTGATTGGTAAAATAATAAAATTAAAGAACTGTAATTTTATCTTAAAAAGCAAAAAATAAACTGAATTTATCCTTTTTAGAAGGTTTTGTCAAAATTTAAGTCTTTTTCTAAGAATTATTTATTATAATTACAGCTATTTCTATAGTTATAATAAGGAGAATCTGTGCTATTTACCAAAGCTAGCGAATACGCTTTACTTTCTTTAATTTATATTTCTCAAAAAGAAACACCTCAAGATGTAGATTCTTTAGCTTTAGAGCTTGATATTCCCAAAAGTTTTTTAGCTAAAATTTTACAAACTTTAGCTAAAGATGGTTTGTTAAAATCCTTTAAAGGGGCAAAAGGTGGTTTTGCATTAATCAAAGAACCAAATCAATATACTATAAAAGAAATTGTTAATAGTGCTGAAAAAAAGGATATCAGTGTATTTGAATGCAGTGGTGGTACTTGTCCAAATAATAAAGAAAAAAATTGCACCTTAATGCCTATGTTAGTAAATTTACAAAATAAAGTAGATGAATTTTTAGATTCTATTACTTTAGAAGATATTATGAAAAATAATGGCAAAAAATAAAATAGTCGATTTAGTTTTTCCTTTTTTGGGACCTTTAATTGCTCCTGTTTTAAAAGCTAAAAGCTTAACTATTGTTGGTTTTTTAGTTTGCATTTTAGCTATTATCATAGTTCCTTTACCAAGTCCTATTTTGGACTTTTTCTTAGCTTTAAGTATAGCTTTATCAGTATTAATTATTTTAATTTCTATTTATATACCTAAACCGACAGATTTAACAACTTTTCCAACTTTAATCTTGATTATTACTTTATTTAGACTTTCTTTAAATATAGCTACTACAAGGATGATTTTAAGCGAAGGGCAAAACGGCCCTGAAGCTGTGAGTGAGATTATAGCAGCATTTGGAGAATTTGTTGTTGGTGGAAATATGGTCATTGGTGTGATTGTATTTTGTATCTTAGTATTAATTAATTTCATGGTTGTAACAAAAGGTAGTACAAGGGTTTCTGAAGTACAAGCAAGATTTACACTTGATGCAATGCCGGGTAAACAAATGGCTATTGACGCGGATTTAAATGCGGGACTTATCGATGAACAAACCGCTAGAGCAAGACGTCAAGAAGTTATTGCTGAGGCAAACTTCTATGGTGCAATGGATGGTTCTTCTAAATTTATCAAAGGAGATGCTGTTGCAGGAATTATCATAACTATTATAAATATCATAGGTGGTTTTTTAATAGGATCTTTTCAGCACGATATGGCTTTAAGCGATGCTGCATCTACCTATACTATTTTAACCATAGGTGATGGACTTGTATCGCAAATTCCAGGGCTTATTACTTCTACTGCAACCGCTATAATTATCACTCGTGCAAGCAAAGATGAGGAAAATTTTGCAGAAGGAACTTTAACTCAACTTTTAAGTGAATATCGCACGCTTTTAATAGTAGGTTTTGTACTTTTTATCTTTGCGTTAGTGCCTGGTTTGCCAACTTTATCCTTGGGCTTTATGGCTTTAGTTTTTTTAAGTCTTGGCTATCTTACCAAGCAGGTTAAGGAAGGTAAAATTGATATAACCACAGTTAAAAAAAGCAAACCAAGTGCTGCAGCTGCATCTCAAAGTGGAGCAGGTGGGACAACGGCAGCGCCTGCTAAGAAAAGCGAAGAAGAAATTCTCAAAGAAGAAGAGCACAAGATTAACGACATACTCAAAGTTGAAATTTTAGAACTTGAACTTGGATACGGACTTATTAAGCTTGCTGAAAACGAACTTACAGAAAGAATTCGCTCAATGAGAAGAAGCATTGCTGAAAGTTTAGGATTTTTAATGCCAAAAATAAGAATAAGAGATAATTTAAGACTTAAACCAAATGAGTATAGTTTTAAACTCAAGGGCGTGTCTATAGCAAGTGCTGAAATTTATCCGGATAAATATTTAGCCATGGATAGTGGTTTTATCACAGAAGAGATAGAAGGGATTGCTACAAAAGAACCCGCTTTTAACTCTGATGCACTTTGGATTGATGCGAATTTAAAAGATGAAGCAACATTAAATGGCTATATAGTAATAGATCCTGCAAGTGTTATTTCAACACATATGAGCGAACTTATCAAAGCACACGCAAGCGAACTTCTCACACGCCAAGAGGTGCAAAATCTTCTTGATAAGGTTAAAAATGATTATCCAATCATTGTAGAAGGTGCTTTAGGTGTTGCACCTGTAAGTCTTATTCAAAAAATTCTCAAAGACTTGCTTAAGCATCACATACCAATTAAAGATATGCTTACTATTTTAGAATCTGTAAGCGATATAGCAGAAGTAAGCAAGAGTTTTGATATGATTATTGAACATGTAAGGGCGTCTTTAGCTAGGATGATTACAAATATGTATTTAGATGATAAAGGAAATTTGGATATTTTTATCTTAGACTCTGCTAGCTCTGCAGTTTTAATGGAAAATGTACAATTTAGAGATGGAAGTTATCACTTGCCTTTAAGTGTAGCTCAAACAGGCACTTTAGTAGATACTCTAAGGGCTGAAGTTGCCGCGGTAGCAAATGGTCGTATCAAGCCTTTTATACTTTGCGTTGAACCGCAACTTAGAAAATTCATTGCTGATATTTGTTATAATTTTAGCATTAATATAGTAGTGTTAAGTTTTGCAGAAATTGCAGAAAATACAAATTTTAATACCGAGGGTATTATTAGGATAGAACTTTAAGGAATATAATGAAAATTTATCATCTTTCGCACACAGATCTTGATGGTTATGCTTGTCAATTTGTAGTAAATTTTTATTTTAAAAATGTGAAATTTTATAATTCTAATTATGGTAAAGAAATTAATGAAAATTTTAACTCTATTATAGGCGATATAGAAAAAGATGAAAATTTCGGAAAAGCTATTATTCTAATAACAGATTTAAATTTAAATTTAAATCAATGCGAAGAATTTGAAAAAATTTGTAAAGAGAAAAATATTAAAATTTTTCTTCTTGATCATCATCAGAGTGGTGAAGAATGCGCTCAAAAATATTCTTGGTATTTACTTGATTCTAAAAGATGTGCAACTAAAATCGTTTATGATTTTTTCTCTAAAATCTGCACCCCAGTTTTAAAACTTTCAAAATTTGTTGATGTAGTTAATGCTGTTGATATTTGGCTAAGCGAGGATGAAAATTTTGAACTTGGAAAGGTTTTTTTAGGCTTGATTGCCAATGCAAAAGAAATAAATCGCGTGATGTTTAAAGAATCGCAAATTGATTATATGTTTTTCTTGCTTGATAAGGCTTGGAAATTTATAGGAAAAGAAAATGCGAATATTTTACTCGATAATGCTACTCATTTTATAAAAAAGGATTATTTTGCCAGAAAAAATGATGATACTCTTTCTAATTTAATTTCTTATTTTGTAGTTGAAAAACTAAGTGAGCTAAAAGAAAATTTCAGTATAGAATATGAAGGCCATAAAGGCATCTTAACTTCAAATATAGGCAATACTTCTGTTATTGGAAATGATTTTTTAGTAAAAAATCCTGATTATGACTTTTTTATTGATGTTAGTTCTAGAAAAACCTTAAGTTTTCGTGCAAATGGAAAAATAGATGTAAGTTTAATGGCTAAAAATTTAGTAGGTGGTGGTGGACATAAAAATGCTAGTGGTGGACTTTTTGCGACATTTAAAGATGGAGCAAATTATAATCATATTAAGGCTCAAATTATTGATTTAATTAAAAGCAAAGAACTTAAAAAGGAAAACAATGAATCAAAACAATAATAAAACCTTAAAAAATGAACTAGAAGATTTACAATATGAGCTTAGCATAGTTTTAGAAGCTATGCTTTTATACGCTGGAGTTAAAAGAGAAAAATTAGAAAATGCAATAGAAGCTTATATCGATAATATAGATAATGTGCTCGAAAATTCGAACAAAGAAGGGGTTGATGAAATTTTAGAAGTCGTGGAATTTCTAAAAAATAAATACAAAGATTTTTTTCAATGAAAAAGTGTATTTTATTTTTTTTTAGTTTATATTCTTTAAGTTTTGCTAATATTTACGAAAAATTAAATGATTTTGCTTATGAAAAAAAACCGAACAAAGATTTTAAGATTCAAGAAGTTAAATTAGTACAATTTTCGCAAGAAAATAAAGATTGCCTTGAGCTTTTAATAGAAGCTGGTCAAGTTAGAATTTTAAATAGCTATAACTCTTGTCAAAAATTATCTAAAGATAAAAGTTTTCAAAAATTTCTTAATGAAGATTTTTTAAAACTTTATAAAAATAATGGATACTTGATTAATGAAAATTTACAAAATTTGAAAAATACCATGCAGGATATTATGATATATTATAAACTCCGATATTCTTTTAGTAAAGATGTAAAAGATATGAGTAAAGATAAGAATTTGGATGTTTTAAATATAGATGAAAAAGATGGCGGTACTTTGCTTTATAAAATCAACAATCAAGCTTGCGTTGGAATAGAACTTACAAGACATGACTCAAGAATGGCTATGAAAATATACGGAATAGAAAATTTGGATAAAGAGTGCAAACTATTTATCCAATCGCCTTCTTTTAAAGATCTTTCTTACACAAAAAAAGATTTTAAGTGGTATTATTTAGAATAAATAAATGCTTTAATTTTTAAATAAAAATTTTTAAAAATCGCACTTAAAGTAAAAGTATCTTGCCTTCCAAGATTTTGAAAAACGCAGTTATCTAAGTCTTTTTTTTCTTGAATGCTTAAATTTTTCATTAAACCAACCTTTAAAAATATTGCAAGTTTCAATTTTATCAAAAAAAACTTTATTTTTATTTTAAAGTTTTAATTATAAGGCAAATAAATATTGTTTTAAGAATTTGAAGTTTTTTATTGAAATATTATTAACTTTTATTGACTTTTTTGAAGCAAAGTTATATACTGAATTCGAATTAGACAAATTTAAGGAGGAAAAATGATGAATAAATTTTCTATAGTTTTAACTTTGTTGTTATGTGGAAGTTGTGCTTTAGCCTTAGATCCAAATTTGGAAAAAACTAAGAGTGCAACAGGTATTGATCTACCTACTGCCAAATGGAATTTACCTAAGGCTTTAAATGAAGATGGTACTATAGATGAAACTAAAATGCCAAAAAATTCAGAATATAGCAAAATGGTTATTTTGGGAAATAAAATTCTTAATGAAACAAGTAAATATGTAGGTCCACAGGCCAAAGATCCTAAAAAAAGATTTGCGGGAAATAATCTTTCTTGTTCAAGTTGCCATGCTAATGGTGGAAGTGTACAAAATCAATCAGGTTTTGTAGGAATTTGGGCAAGATTTCCACAATATAATGCCAGAGGAGATAAAGTAATTACCTTAGCAGATAGGATCAATGGCTGTTTTGAACGCTCTATGAATGGCAAAAGAATGCCTAGTGATGCGCCTGAAATGAAAGCCGTGCTAACTTATATGCAATGGTTATCTCAAGGAGTTCCAGTAGGAGCTAAGATAGAAGGGCAGGGGCTTAAGAAGATAGATTTCATCTCGAGAGCAGCTGATCCTAAAAAAGGTAAGGCAATTTATATGGATAAATGTGCCGTTTGTCATCAAGAAAATGGATTAGGGCTTAAAAATGAGGATAGTGCAGGGGCGTATTATCTTTATCCACCACTTTGGGGCAATGATAGTTATAATACAGGAGCTGGAATGTATCGTCTTATCAAAGCTGCTTCTTATATTAAAGAAAATATGCCTCAAGGTGCGCCTGACTTAAGTCTTGAAGATGCTTATGATGTAGCAGCTTACATGAATTCACAAGCTCGTCCTATTAAAGCAAATAGAGATAAAGACTTTCCAGATAGAAAGGTTAAGCCTTTAGATATGGATGTAGGACCTTATGATGATAGCTTTTCTACAACCCAACATCGCTATGGACCTTATACAAATATGATCAAAAAATAATTTTAAGGCAATTTTTATTGCCTTAAAAAATTTATTATTTCATATTGCTTAATTTTTTAACTAGATCTTCTAAATCTTGCATCGAATTGATTGCACTTGGGTTAATTTGATATTTTCCATTAACAACAAAAGCAGGGGTGCCATAGGTTTTAGCTATATCATTAGCTCTTTGAAACTCGCTTAAAATTTCTTTAGCTTTTGGGGTATTTAAAAAATTTAATACTTCATTTTTATTTACATTCATAGCCTTTAAACCTATGTCGTAAAATTCATCTAAATTCGAAAAATTTCTTTGCTTGTTTAAAAAATAAGAAACAAAATAAACATCAGCAAGTTTATGAGATAAACTATCAGAATAACTCGCGTCTTTACCATTTTGCTCATCTTTGTATTGAGCAAAGGCAAAAAGCTCATTCATTTCTTTGGAAAAATCTCCATTCATTAAACTTACAGGATAGAGTTTAAAATGTAAATTTGGAAAAGCTTCTCTTAGTTTTTCAAGGGTTCCAAATTTATGATGATTATAACAATGTATACATTTATAAGAAAATGCTTCTATTACACTATTTTCGGAGTTGGGTAAATTTGGATTAAGAGTAATAAAACTATTATTTGCTAACGCAAAACTTGAGCAAAATACAAGCGCTAAAACAAATTTGCAAAAAAAATTACGCATACTATATCCTTGATTAAATAAAATTTTCAAAGATAATTTTATTTAAAAAAAATAAATAAGCCCAAATTTATTTTTGGGCTTATTGTTATTTTTTAGGATTGAATGCTTGATCAACACTAAAAGGCATTGCTTGATAACCCGTGCCTGAACCGCTAAATTGAATTTGAACCGAAGGCTCCTTAGCACCCCAGTTAAATTCATCAATTTCAGGTTTTGGTTCCCCAAGACTTACACCTTTGCTAAGATCAAAAGCCATTCCAGCTGTTGCGCTATAAACCATAATAGAATCTTTATCTGGTTCATATTGAGTTAGAGAAGTTACAGGAGAAAACCATTCATTTCCACGATTTTTACCATATTCCCAAATTTGTTCCACAGTTTTATTTTGCTGATCGATTTTATAAATTACAGCACGAGAATATTTTTGACTTGCAAACGCAGGTTGTTCAGCTCCTCTTGCATCACCATTATCAAAAACACTTATATAAATATAACGCTTGTTTGATTTACTATCAATTCTCCAGCCTGTATGTTGCGTCCAAGTGAAATCAAATCCACCATTGTCATTTTCATAACCTGGGCATTTGCTATAATCATCATCACAAACAATTTTTTTGCCATTTTTATCTACAGGTTGCAATAAATATTTTTGAAATTCTTTATTCCACCCTTTATGTGCCCCTAAAATCCATTTTATTTTTTTATCACGACCAATTTTAACAACAGCACTTTGATGGCGACTAGAAATAATAATACTATCATCACTTGGATCATAATCAACGCTATTTACATGAGCCCAATTCCTACCTATACCTGTACCTGCTATATCTCCAAATTTGTCGCTTTCATCCATTTTGGCAAGTTCTTCATCGCTTAAAGTTTTACCCGCTTTGCTTGCATCTATATTTAAACACACTGCACCTTGATCTAAAGCTTTGATAATAGTACTTCTATAAGGATCTAAAATCTCATACAATCTCCAATCA
Organism: Campylobacter sp. BCW_6467; assembly: GCF_001762855.1. Classification (NCBI taxonomy): domain Bacteria; kingdom Pseudomonadati; phylum Campylobacterota; class Epsilonproteobacteria; order Campylobacterales; family Campylobacteraceae; genus Campylobacter; species Campylobacter sp. BCW_6467. Next base: position 16,112 of record NZ_MJXP01000038.1, read on the forward strand.
TCAACAACATTACCATTCTCATCTACTTCTATAATAGTATCACGCACTGTGCGTACATGCTTACCATCTGGACGCAAAGTATTTGCTGAAGCTACTCTTAATAAATAATGCCCATTTTGCATATTGTCCATAGCATGAGAAAAATCTATATAGGTAGCAGGTAATTTGCGATTGAAAATTTCTCTTCCTAAGATATCGTATTTTACATATCTTTGACCAAATCCCCAAGTTAAAGCTCCATCTTTGTTTTGATGAAAACCCATCATAATTCCACGATTGTAAATATTATCCCAGTTCATTAGTTTATCGTTATCAAAATACCATCTGATTTCACCCTTAGTATCTATGATAAAGACATTTGAATTTTCATCCCATTCCATAGCACCACCTACAGGATTATTCCATACAGATTGTGAGCCTTTGCCAGATTGTTTTCCAGGAGCATTATTTACTAAATATAGCCTATCTGAAAATTTTGGATCCATTTTTAATACTTTCACATTTTCAAAAGGAGTTCCTCTTTGATCAGTACTTCCACTTGGTTCTATGCTAACCCCTGGAGTTGTAATTTTATAAATCTCATCAATGACTTTTTGACTTTTACCATTTGCAGTCTTAGTATAACTTACCTTTACTGTATTTAAATAAGAAGGATAAAGTCCAAAAATAGGAATTCCACCATAAGTCTTAGCCATTTTAGAATTCACATTATAAGAAATAGTTTGACCATTTGGTTTAGGAACAATGGTTACTTTTATATCACTTAAGACATAACCATTATCCATAATAATAGCGGTCAAAGGAGACAATCCATAAGGATTCATTTTAATCGCACCTATTTGTCCTTGAATTTGCCAATCTATTTTCGCTCCACTAGGACCACCCATGGCCATTAAAGCATTAGGTGCAAGTAGGGTAGAACCCGCCAAAAGTGCCATACAAAGAGTTTTGCTAAGTCTCATGATCAATCCTTTAAAATTATTTAAGCCATCCTAAGATAGCTTAATAAAATTTTAATAATACACAACAAAAATAATTTGTTGCGTATTTTAAGAGTATCTTTAAATGACTTGATTTAAATGATTTAAACTAGCTATATTTTGATTTGGATTTTTTGGTTCGCCTATAAATTTAAGCACCAAAACCAAAATAACAATCACCAATGCAAAAATTTTAGCATTAGGTTTATTTTTATCTAAAACATAGGTTATAAACATTGCAAAAAGCACAATAAAACAACATAAAAATGCTATAAGACAGCAAATTGCCATATTCATAAACTTTAAACTAGGAATCAAATACCAACCATTGCTATAAAGCCCATTTTCAAAATTAGGTGGACTTCCTATAAAAAATTTTTGAAAAGCATTAAGATGATTATAAGCATTTTCTGGAACTACAGGGGTATCCATCCCACATTCTCCTGTTGGCAAAAACCAACTAGGAGCCCACTCATGCAAAGGTAAATTAAATGGATAAATAGGAATTTCACGACATCCATCTACACCTGCAAAAGGATTTTCAGAATGAACCACTTCATGAATATGATTTAAAGTTATACAATGCTCCAAGCCAAGCCAAATTCCATAAAAAGCTAAGCCATAAGAAAAAATTTTTATAATATTATTTTTAGGGTTGATTAATGCAATCATACCACCTATAGCCATAACAAGCATATCAAATCTTATATACACACATTGTTCGCAAGGTTCCATAAAAAGATATTCTTGAAATAAAAAATGCGCTATACAAGTAAGCCCTATAGTAACTATAATCAAAATTAACCAAGGTTTGCGCGTATCTTGCCATTTGGAAAGTGAAAAATTTCTGCAATTATCTTTCATTTTTATACAACTCATTTTTGCTTGCTAAGTTCTTTAGTAATTTCAATCAAAGCCTCTGGAGAGTTAATTGCACTTGGAACGATTTGATATTTTCCATTAACAACAAAAGCAGGGGTGCCATAATTTTGCGAAATAGGATTGGCAATTTCATAACTTTTTAAAAGCTCTGCAGCCTCTGGAGTTTTTAAGAAATTTTCAAAATCAGCTTTACTTACATTCATTGCTTTTAAACCGACACTATAAAAAGCTTCAGGATTTTTACCATTTTCCCATCTTTGTTTTTTCTTAAAATATGTATTAAAATAAGCTTCAGCAACTTTATGAGTTAAGCTATTTTTATCCGTAGGATCAGCTTTATTTACACCATCTTTAAATGCCGCAAAAGCAAAAATTTCATTAGCTTGCTTTCCATAATCTCCCATAGAACTTACAGGATAAAATTTATAAGTTAAATTAGGTAATTTTTCTTTAACTTTACCCATGGTATTAAATTTGTGATGATCATAGCAATGAGTACAGCGATAAGAAAAAATTTCAATCAATGAATTATCAGCGTTAGCAATAGGATTTTTAAGAATTACATATTCTTTACCTTCACTTAATGCACTGGCACTTATACCTGCTAAAAAAGCACATACAACAATAGATCTTGCTAATTTTACTGGAAATTTCATTACCTTCTCCTTGAAATTTGGTTTTGATAAAACTTTTTATTAAGTTTTTATGTAATAACCATTATAAAACTATTAAAATAAAAATATTCTTAAAAATTTTATAACTAAGAATATTTACTTTAACTAAAAATCAAGAATAGGGGATTAAAAAATTTAATGCACAAGTTATCATTTTTATGTATATTTTGATAATAATATAAAATCATTTAATTTTTAAATATTCTTTATAGTTTTCAAGAAAAATAAAATATAATTTTAATTTACAAAATAAAATTATCAATTTTTTACATTATATTTTATGGATAAGTTTATTTCACTCAAAAGGTAAAATCATAAAAGTATGTAAAAATAGTAGCTTAATCTATATCAAAGTAGAATAATCTAGGTGTATATAAAAAAGTTTGAAAATTATAGTTTTCAATACAAAATTATAAATTTTACATATTTTTACCTTTTATCATATCTTTTTATGATTGATATAAGATTTATTTAATAAAAATATTTCAATCTTTTTGGCTTGCATATAAAAACAAACTTTTTCCTAAAAAAGCTTTTTTTTACTAAGTTAATACTAAAATACCTTTTCTAGTTAAAAAGCTAAAATTTTAGATTTAGGAAAAGTTTTTATGAAATACCCTTTAGATTGTGAAGAAAATTTTGAAAAATCATTCTTATTTTGGCTAGCAAAATATGTAAAATTTAAACTCAACTCGCTATCTAACAAAGAATTAAAAAATCCACAAGCTTTAGCAGAAGTTAATTTTGCTCTTGCAAAAGGTGTAAAAAACATTGAAGAACTTGACGCTCTAGCAAAAAAAGCAAGAAATGCTGGTTTAAGTGGAATTAATACTTATTTTAATCCTTTAAAAAAAGTATTTGAATATTTAAATTTTTACAAGCTTTACTCTTTAAAACAGATTGATGAAGAACTCATTGTAGAAGTTTTAGCAAGTATAACAGGTGCTTTATCAGATGCAAGTAAAAAAAATTACCGTATTGCTGTGATTAATTTTTTTGATTTTTTAGACAAGCAAAATGAAGAAGATGAAAAAGCGCATATTTTCAATATCAATCTTAAAAACTGGGCAGGTATAGCGGGTTCTAAAGGGGTAAAATTACCTGAATTTATGAGTGAAGAAGAACTTAAAAAATTTCTTGATGCTATTGAAAATGCAGATTTTAAAAACAATACCATACGCAATAAACTTATTATTAAAATCATCATTTTTACAGGCATACGGGTAAGCGAAGCTATCAATATCAAAATGGGTGATATTAGCGAAGAAAACGATCTTTATATCATAAGAATAAGAGCTAAAGGCAATAAATATCGTGTTGTAATGATAAAAAAAGAACTTATTTACGATTTGCTTAAAAATGTAAGTATTAATTATATGAGCAAAGACGCCCTGCTTTTTGTCAATAAAAAAGGCACTCCACTGACCCAATCTTATGTCAGTCGCATAGTAGAACAGCTTTTATTTCGTGCAGGAATTCGCAAACAAAAAAATGGTGCTCACATGTTGCGTCATACTTTTGCCACCCTACTTTATAAAAAGCAAAAAGATTTAATTTTAGTTCAAGAAGCTTTAGGGCATGCGAGTTTAAATACTTCAAGAATTTATACTCATTTTGATAATGATAAATTAAAACTTGCCGCACAGGTTGCAAAGGAATTAAGTGACTCTTGAAAACTATGCTGTTTTTGGTGGATATTTTTACTATGATTTAAAACACACTTTAAAAGCCTTTAACCACAAAGAAAGTAAAAAGTGCTTTAAATTTATAGAAAAATATAAAAATGATTTTTATATTTTAATGCTTGCTGATTATGAGCTATATAGATATTTTCAAGATAAAAATTTCACAAGTAAAAAAGCTTATTTGTCTATATTTGCTTTTAAAAAAAGAAAAAAATTTCAAAAAGAAGATATTGATGAAGAAAAATTTATTCCTGAATTTATAAATTTTTTAGATCAAGATAATTACAAAGAAAATTTCATCAAGGTTAAAGAGGCAATCTCCAAAGGAAGAGTTTATCAAATCAACCTCACTCAAAATTTTAAATTTCATAGCAAAATGGATTCTTTTGAACTTTTTAAACTTTTGCTTTCTAGACAAAATACTGAATTTAAAGCTTTTATAAAAGATGAAACAAGAGAAATTTTGTCCTTCTCACCTGAACTTTTCTTCAAGACCAAAAAAAGAAAAATATTTACAAAACCTATGAAAGGCACAATTAAGCGTGATAAAGATCCTATAAAAGATGAAGAAAATAAAATTTTCTTGCAAAATGATACAAAAAATCTAAGTGAAAATGTTATGATTTGTGATCTTTTGCGTAATGATCTTTCAAAAATCATCACAAAAAAAAGCTTAAAAACCAAACTTTTTGAAATTCAAAGCCACCCTACTTTACATCAAATGACTTCAAGCGTACAAGGAAAACTTAAAAAAAATATTTCTTTATATCAAATTTTTAAAGCTCTCTTTCCTTGCGGTTCTATTACAGGTGCTCCAAAGCTTGAAAGTATTAAATTTATTAAAGAATTAGAACAAAGAGAGCGTGGTATTTACTGCGGAACCATAGGTTTAATACACAAAAATAAAAATAAATTTAGCGTAGCCATACGCACCTTAGAAAAACAAGATGAAATTTATACTTATAGCACGGGTAGTGGCTTGGTTTGGGACTCAAATTTCAAAGATGAATTTGAAGAATTAAAACTTAAAAGCGCGATCTTAAATCCTTGTGATTTTCATCTTTTTGAAACCATGTATTTTAAAAATTCTCAAATTTTATTTTTAAAAGAGCATTTATTAAGGCTTATAAATTCAGCTCTTAAATTTAATTTTAATACTCACAAGCTCTTTAAAGATTTTTATAATATTTTAAATCAAAAAAGTTCTTATAAAGAATATCAAAATTTTACACTTTTTAAACTCGATGAAAAAATTTTTCACAAAAAACACTCTTTATTTTATCATTTTCCCCTACCCTTTAAAAATCCACATAAAGAAGGAATTTTAAAACTGATTTTATATAAAGACGGAAGATACGAATTCCAACAAAGCGCCTTAAAACAAAATTCAAACGATATTTTGCTTTTAAGTGATGATAAAATCAACTCAAAAAGTGACAATCTCTATCACAAAAGCTCTTTACGTACTTTTTATAATCAACACTCATACAAATGGCATCAAAACTTGTGTTATGACATAGCTTTTTTTAACGAAAAAGATGAACTTTGCGAAGGTTCAAGAACCAATCTCATCTTAGAAAAAAACTCTCAATTTTATACTCCACAAATTCAAAGCGGTATGTTAAATGGCGTATATAGAAATTTCTTAATCAATCTTGGTTTGATAAAAGAAAAAGCATTATTTAAACAAGATTTATTTGAAGCAGAAAATATTTATTGTATTAATTCCGTGCGTGGTTTAAAAAAGGTAAAATTACAATGAAGAAAATTTTATTTATAGATAATTATGATTCTTTTAGTTATACCATCATCTATTATCTTAAAGAACTTGGTTTTGAATGTAAAGTGATAAAAAATGATGCCTTTAAAAAAGCTAAAGAATTAGAAAAATTTGATTTCACTCATCTTATCATCTCTCCTGGCCCTCATTCTCCCAAGGAATCTAAATTAAGCTTAAAAGCAATCAAATATTTTAAAAAAAATAAAAAAATTTTAGGTATATGTTTAGGACATCAGTGTATAGCTGAAGTTTTTGGCGGCAGGGTTTCTAAAATACAAAATCCCATGCATGGTAAAATTTCTAAACTTTATTTTAAAAAAGATCCTATTTTTAAGGGTATTAAAAAAGAAATTGAAATTTGCTTATATCATTCTTTACATATCAGTTCTATGCCTAAAAAATGTAAAATTTTAGCTCAAAATTCAGAAAATATCATTATGGCAATTAAACATAAAAAATATCCTATTTATGGATTACAATTTCACCCTGAAGCAGTTTTAACGCAAAAAGGCAAAAAAATACTTAAAAATTTTATGAAACTTTAATATAAAATATTTATTTTAATTATTTTTTAAATTCAAAATATATTTTTAATAACTTGCTTATAAAATTTACAACTAAAAATATCAATAAAAATAAAACTATAGATTAAAAATTAATTTTTTTAGTAATAGTTTTAATTAATGTTTTAAAACATTAATTAAAACTATAAAAGTTACAATTTTGTTTATAGCATAATTAAAAAATATTTATTTTTACAAAATAATACTTGATTTTATTTTAATAATATGATAACATAATACCGCAAATTTAAATTTTAACAAGGAAGGAGCTCACTTATGATTTATCATAATAAATTGGTGCTTTCTGCAATTGCAGCAAGCTTTATAGTTTCCACGGGGGGGGCTTTATGCACAAGATATCAGCGACGATGGTAAGCTAATACAAGATAAAAACAATAAGAGTCATTACACCTATGAATTTAACACAGGTGATGATGTTAAAACAGAACTTGGCAAAACTAAACTTTCAGGCAAAGAACCAATCAAACATCTTACTATAAAAGCAGGAAAAGATCAAAGTGGTGAATTAAAATTTACAGGAACTACTGGAAAAAAAGCATCTTTAGGTAATGGCTATAGTTTTGATCTTACGGCAGACAGCTTAAAATTTACAGGAGATGCTATAGGTGATGCAAATATTATTGCCACTAATGGCGCAAGCACTATCAATGCTAAAAATGGCGTAGAATTAAACAAAGGACATATACAAGTAGGTAATGGAACTTTCTTTAATCAAAGCTTTAATGGCTCTTTAACCATCAATGGAGATTTAAAACTTACTGATAGTAGTGTTGCAAACTTTGGACAAGCTAATTTTAATGTTAATGGAAAAGTAAGTGCTAAAAATACAACATTTGAAGCTGAAACATTGGATTTAAGTCGTGTAACTAGCAATGGTTTTTATATCATGAGTGCTACTAAGGGTTTTGAAAATGCAGTAAGTTCAGATAAAAGCTTTACAGATGTTAGCAGCGGCAACAAGGGAGCTTTAATTTTTCACAATCCATTAGTAAACATTTCTTCTAATCTTATGAATCAAAATTACGCAGGTGGAATAGGCACTATAACTGATTTTGACGAAATTGCACCAACAACCAATCTAGACAGTCTTTATAAAACAGAACTTGTTCAAAAAGGCAATAGTCTTTATGTAGATGGTGGTTTTAGTGCTACTAAAAATAATAGAGTTGATTTTGATGCATTAAACACAGCTATCAAAGCAGAATTTACAAAGCAAAAAACAGCTTTAGAAGCTCTTTACAAAAATGAAAAAGGATCTGAAACTGGAACTTTTGCAACAAATAAAAAAGTAGTTAATGATAAAATAACTGAATACAATAAAAAAGATGGTACTATTGAAAAATCTCAAAAAGCTGTTGATGCCACTAAAACTGCACTTGATGAAGCCAATAAAAAAGGCGATCAAGAAGGAATTAAAAAAGCCCGAGAAGCTTATAATGCAGCTGTAAAACAACTTGAAAACGATAAAAAAACTCTAAGCGAACTTAACAATCGTTTAGCAGAATACAATGCACTTATCGAAGACATTAAAAACAAAACAGCTAATCTAAATGATAAAATCAATAATACCAAATTCGATATCAGAGCAGGACAAAAAGGACAAATTTTTGCTTCTTTAGCTGAATCTAATGTAGGTGGTAAATTAGCTGGAACAGCTGATTATATCTTTGCTAATGGTAAAGTAATCAACGATGTAGAAAGAGCAGCGCAATCAAATGCAGGAAATTCAGCTCTAAATGCTCCTATTGGTGCTATCAATATGTCAAACGATATGGCTATATCAAATCGTTTAGCTAAATTTAGCAATCCTTATTCAACTGTAAATGTAGCTTCTTTAGAAGACTTAAAATTTGCAGCAGGAAATGGAATCGCTAGCGATTCTCAATACGCTTATGGAGCAAGAAGTTATGATAATAATGTATGGGCAAATGTAATCGGTGGTGCTAATATCATCGATAGCAAAAGCGGTGCTTTATATGGTGTAAGCGTAGGTTATGATCGCTTAGTAGGTGAAGATACTATTCTTGGTGCTTATTTAACTTATGCTGATTCAAAAATTAAAACTAGCATGGTAAATCAAGAAAGTGATAACTTACAACTTGGTTTATACTCAAGAACACTTTATGGAAATAGCGAATTTGACTTTAAAGGCTATGCACAATTTGGCTGGACTGATCAAGATAGATTTATAGCTGGAACGGTAAATTCATCTGATTTTACTAGAAAATTCTTAGGTGCTAGCGGAACTTATGGTTATGTATTTGATATGGGAAATGATTTTTATATTAAACCTTTAGCAGGGCTTAATCTTTATTATTCTTTTACACCTGATTACAATGAAAATGGTGCATACGCTCAACACGTTCAATCACAATCTAGTTTTGACACTAGTATAGAAGCAGGTGCTGAATTTAGAAAATATCTATCAAAAGAAAGCTATATTTATGCTACACCAAAAATCGAGCAATATATAATCACTTCAGGAGATGATTACACAGCTAGATTTTTAGGAAGCCCTACTTCATTTACTATCAATGGAAGTGATAAGAAAAAAACTTATGGCTCATTTATAGTTGGTGGAGATGTTAATATAAAAAATCAATGGGCATTTACTTTCTCAGCAGGTGTTAAACATCTTTTAAGTGGTAAAGTAAATGACGAAAGCGAAACTTATTTAAGTGGAAACATCGGACTTAAATACCAATTCTAATCCTATAAAGTAGAATTCTCCTAGCAAAGCCATTATGGCTTTGCGTCCTAAACAAAATATTATCAAAACATATATCTAAGAATTATAAAATCGAGATCAATAAACTTTTGCAAAGCTTAAAAAATGTATAATATATTATAAAATTTAAAATCAAGGCTGTTTTATGACTTATCTAGAAATCGAAGGCACAAATCATCTAAGCGGAAATGTTGCAATAAGCGGGGCAAAAAATGCCGCCCTACCCTTGATCGTTTCAAGCATACTTGCTAAAAACGAAGCAAAAATCAACAATGTTCCCAATGTTGCTGATATAAAAACTCTTATATCTTTGCTAGAAAATTTAGGAGCTAAAGTCAATTTTCAAAATAATAGTGCTTTATTAAACACAAACACCCTTAATCAAACTATAGCCAAATATGACATTGTACGCAAAATGCGTGCTTCCATACTTACCCTAGGGCCTTTACTTGCTCGTTTTGGGCATTGTGAAGTATCTTTGCCTGGTGGATGTGCCATAGGACAAAGACCTATTGATTTACATCTTTTAGCCTTGGAAAAAATGGGGGCAAATATACAAATCAAACAAGGCTATGTCGTAGCTAGTGGAAATTTAAAAGGCAATGAAATTCTTTTTGATAAAATCACGGTTACAGGTAGCGAAAACATCATCATGGCAGCAGCTTTAGCTAAAGGTAAAACCAAACTCTTAAATGTTGCAAAAGAACCCGAAGTTGTTCAACTTTGCGAAGTTTTAAAAGACGCAGGACTTGAAATCAAAGGCATAGGTACAGACGAGCTTGAAATTTATGGCAGCGATGGAGAACTTTTAGAATTTAAAGAATTTAGTGTTATACCTGATAGAATTGAGGCAGGAACTTATCTTTGTGCTGGGGCTATTACAAATTCTAAAATTACTTTAAATAAAGTTAATGCCACTCATCTTAGTGCAGTTTTAGCAAAACTTCATCAAATGGGTTTTGAAACCCTGATTGCAGAAGATAGCATCACCCTACTTCCTGCTAAAGAAATTAAACCTGTAGAAATCATGACAAGCGAATATCCAGGCTTTCCAACCGATATGCAAGCGCAGTTTATGACATTAGCCTTAAAAGCTAATGGAACTAGTATTATCGATGAAAGACTATTTGAAAATCGCTTCATGCATGTAAGTGAACTTTTAAGAATGGGCGCGGATATTAAACTCAACGGTCATATTGCTACTATAGTAGGCGGAAAAGAACTTAACGCTGCTGATGTCATGGCTACAGATTTGCGTGCTTCTTCAGCTCTTATCTTAGCAGCTCTTGCAGCCAAAGGCACAAGCAAAGTCCATAGAATTTACCATCTTGATAGGGGTTATGAAAATTTAGAAGAAAAATTTAAAGGTTTGGGTGTAAAAATCACAAGGCTTGAAGAATGAAAAATATCTTTGAAACCTTAAAAGACTTAGAAGATCAAATTTCATGCTTAGATGAAAGTGAGCTTATTAGCCTTGAAAAAGCAAAAGATAGAATTTTAGCTAAAGATTTATACGCTAGAAAAAATCTACCCAGTTTTGACAATGCTGCTCTTGATGGCTATGCTTTTAATTATGCTGATATCAATGAAGCTTTGGAGATTAAAGGGACTATTTTTGCAGGAGATAAAAATTTTTATACAGTTGCTAAAAATGAATGCTATAAAATCATGACAGGGGCTAAAATGCCCAAAAATGCTGATACTATCTTAATGTTAGAAGATGAGTATATAGAAGAAAATAAACTCATCATTAAAAAAGTTCCTAAACAATACAATGCCTATCGTTATAAAGGTGAAGAATTAAAAAAAGGTAAAATTTTACTTCAAAAAGGCACCAAACTTAATGATAAACATATCGCCCTGCTTGCTTCTCAAGGGCTTTATAAAATAGAAGTCATAAGAAAAATTCGCATAGGTATTTTTTCAAGTGGAAATGAGCTAAAAGAACCTTGGCAAGAATGCGATGAAGAAAGTATTTATAATGCCAATGCTTTGCCTTTACTAACCATGCTTCAAAATGCTTCTTATTTAGGTATTATCAAAGATAATTTTAAAAGCACTAAAGAGGCTTTAGAAAATACAAATTTTGATCTTTTAATCACTTCAGGGGGCGCAAGTGTTGGTGAGGCCGATTTTATGGAAAAAGCTTTAGATGAATTAGGCTTTACTCCGCTTTTTAAAGGACTAAAAGCACGCCCTGCAAGGCCTACTAAGCTTTATCAAAAGGGTAAAAATTTCGTATTGATTTTACCAGGAAATCCTATGGCAGCTTATCTTTCTTGTTTTATTTTTGCTAAAAAAATCATTGATTTATTAAGTGGAAACCTAGATAATCCTTTAACATTTTACGCCAAAATGGGTATGGATTTAAAGCTTAAAAGTGGAAGAAATAATCTCATCTTAGGAAATTTAGAAAAAGATATTTTTACACCATTTAATGAAAATAAATTTGGATCTGGTATGATACTTCCACTTATTAAAAGTGAGTTTTTACTTATAAGCGAAGAAAATACAAGTGAATTAAAAAAAGGTGATGAAATCACGCTTTTAAAAATATAATGTTTGTGTTTTTCACAAACATTAGCTTAATTTATCCTCATCATCATGATCATGGATATATTGTTCATCATTTTCCAAGGTGTCAACAAAACGCCCTATCCTTTCCCAGCGAACATTTTTATCTTTATCCCAAGAGAAATATACAAACCAAGGTTTACCTACTATCAACTTATAAGGAACAGAACCCCAAAAACGACTATCATAAGAATAATCGCGATTATCGCCCATCATGAAATACTCATTTTCAGGTACATCAAAAACATAAGCATTTCCGCCGCTAAAACCTATATGATTTCCAAGTTCTTTAATATAAGTTGGAGACATAGCAAAATCACCTATGCTAAGAAAGCGCAAGATATCACTTTCTATATCTTTTTTTGGATCATAATGAATACCTTTTTGTTTATAAGGTTCTTTTACATAAATTTGCCCTCCAAGAGTAACAAGATCATTTGGATAATGTTCTTTCATAAATTCATCACCCTCATGCATTCTCACATAAAGTGTTTTATTTGCATAAACTATCCTATCTCCTCCTGTACCTACACAACGCTTTACAAAGTGTTCTTTTTCATTTCTAGGGTTTCTAAAAACAACTATATCTCCTCTTTGTGGCCCTTGTGCTTTTATCAAATGTCCATTTTTATTAAAATCCGGCAAAACAGGAATTTCCAACCAAGGAATATGAGGAGTTGGGATACCATAGCTAAATTTTTTAACAAATAAAAAATCCCCCACTAATAAGGTGTTTTTCATAGAGCCAGAAGGAATAACAAAAGCTTGTATAAAGAAAAAAATCACCAAAAGAACAATAACTACAGTTCCAGTCCAAGACTGTGAAAATTTATATAATCTCTTTAAAAATTCCATAGATTTTTCCTAATTAAGTCTATTTTTAGCAGATTTAACTGTATTTTCTAAAAGTATAGCTATAGTCATAGGACCTACTCCACCTGGAACAGGAGTTATATAACTAGATTTTTTAGATACTTCTTCAAAATCTACATCTCCAACTATCTTTCCACTTTCAAGACGATTGATTCCAACATCAATAACAATCACTCCTTCTTTTACCATATCCGATCGAAGCAAATTCACACAACCTGCTGCTACTATAATCAAATCGGCCTGTCTAGTATAAAGGCTCAAATCTTTGGTTTTGATATGACAAACGCTTACTGTAGCTCCAGCATTTAAAAGCATAGTAGCCATAGGACGACCTACTATATTTGAAGCACCTATAATAACAGCGTCTTTTCCTTCTAAATCAATTTCATAAGCCCGTAAAAGCTTCATAACTCCAAGTGGAGTACAAGGCAAAAACCCACTTTCTAAGCCTAAATTTAAATATCCTACATTAATAGGATGAAAACCGTCAACATCTTTACTACTTATAATGCTTTCAAGTATTAAATCTTTACAAATATGATCAGGTAAAGGAAGCTGAACCAAAATTCCATGAACACTATCATCGTGATTTAAGGTATTAATCAATGCCAAAAGTTCATTTTGTGTAGTATTTTCATTAAGATGATAAACTAAAGATTTAATTCCACATTCTTCACAGGCTTTAGCCTTAGATTTTACATAAGTTTGACTTGCAGGATTATCTCCAACCAAGATAACAGCTAAACAGCTTTCAATCCCTTTGCTTTTCAAAAATTGATTTTTTTCTTTTAATTCTTCTTTGATTTTTGCGCTTAAAGCTTTACCATCAAGCAAAGTCATTATTTTCCTTCTATAAATTTAATCACTTTTTTAAAGTAAAAATTGTATCATATTAAAACTTCATTAACAAGGTGAAACTTTGAAAATTGTTTTAATGTTTTTTTTATTCAGTATCAATCTTTTTGGTGCTGATTTTATCACTCTTAAAGAATACTCTAAAATGCTTTATGAAAATCCAAGAGGCATTAGTTGTAAAGAATGTCATGGAACAGATGGAAGCGAGCAAATTTTAGGATATTTTATGAAAAATGGTATTAAAACAGCTTATAAAGTTCCAAGTATACAAAATCTTAGTTTTGAGAATTTTAAAAATTCTCTTAATCAGAGTAAAGACGCAAAATCAATCATGCCAAATTACTCTTTAACAAATGATGAAATTGTAACTTTATATAATTACATCAAGCAATTTAGCAAGGAAGAAAAATGACAAACAAAAAAGCTTTTAAAGAAGCGTGTAAATTCATCGCAGGTGGTGTAAATTCTCCAGTTCGTGCTTTTGCAAATGTTCAAAGTGAGCCAAAATTTATTTCCCATGGAAAAGGTGCTTATATTTTCGATATAGATGGAAATTCTTATATAGACTATGTTCAAAGCTGGGGGCCTTTACTTTTTGGACATTGCGATAAAGATATACAAAAAGCTTGTCAAAAAGCACTTCACAAAGGTTCAAGTTTTGGAGCTCCAACTTTATTAGAAACTGAACTTGCCAAGCTTGTTTTATCTGATTTTCCTCATTTAGAAAAGATCCGCTTTGTAAGCAGTGGAACAGAAGCAACCATGAGTGCTATTCGTCTTGCCCGTGGCTTTACTAAAAAAGATAAAATTTTAAAATTTGAAGGATGTTATCACGGGCATTCTGATTCATTATTGGTGAGCGCAGGAAGTGGTGCTGCTACTTTTAACTCTCCTAGTTCTTTAGGTGTTTTAGAAGATGTAGCTAAACACACTTTAGTAGCAAAATATAATGATATAAATAGCGTCAAAGAGCTTTTTGAAAAAAATAAAGATATTGCATGTGTTATCATTGAGCCTATTGCTGGAAATATGGGGTTAGTTCCAGCTAAACAAGATTTTTTAGAAGAACTTGCTAAGATCTGCAAAAACAATCAAACTCTGCTGATTTTTGATGAAGTAATGAGTGGATATAGAGCATCTTACCTTGGTTCCTATGGAATCAATCATATTCAAGCAGATATAATTACTTTTGGTAAAGTAATAGGAGGTGGTCTACCTGCAGCAGCGTTTGCTTCTAGAGCTGAAATTATGGATATTTTAAGTCCTTTGGGTGGAGTTTATCAAGCAGGAACTTTAAGTGGAAATCCTTTAGCAATGGCTGCAGGCATAGCAAGTCTTACAAAAGCCAAAAAGAAAACCAAGCTTTATGACAAGCTTGGAAAATTAGCAAAAAAACTTACTCAAGGAATGAAAAAATTAGCAGATGAAAAAGGACTTCCGCTGCAAGTTTGTCATGTGGGTTCTATGTTTGGATACTTTTTCACCAAAAATCCTGTATCAAACTACCAAGATGCATTAAAATCTGATCTAGCATTATTTTCAAAATTTCACAAAAATATGCTTGAAAATGGAATTTATTTAGCGCCTTCTCAATTTGAAACAGGCTTTATATGTTCAAAAATGGATGATAAAATTGTAGATACAACATTAGAAGCTGTTAGGGAAAGCTTTAAAAGAATATGAGCAATATTTTAAAAGAAGAAAAAAATCACTTAGAAAATTCCAACAGCAAAAGACAAAAAATCATTCGCAAAACTCTTGAAGCTGCGGATGGTTTAAGTCTTGGCATCTCTATGGTTGTTGCTGTATTTATAGGTGTGGGAATAGGATATTTGCTTAAAAAATTTACTCCTTATCCTTGGCTTTTTTGGCTTGGAGTTTTTTGGGGGATCAGTGCTGCTATACTTAATGTTTATAAAGCTTATAAAGTTCAAGTAAAAAGCTATGAAGAATTTAAAGAAAGAGATGAGTTGATCAAAGAAAAAATTCAAAAAGAAAAGAACAAATAATGGAACATAAAAAAGCTCTATTTTGTATTTTTGCCATTATTCATTTATTTTTTTGGATCATATTTTTATCGTTAAATCATTTTAAATTAGACACATTTTTAAGCTATGAAATAGCTTTTTTTAGTATTTTATTGATTATTTTTGCTTCTTATTTAAATTATAAAAAAGTCATTATAAAAAAATCAAAAAATTATGAAAAAGATTTTAATTTCATTTCATCACTTTTTATCAAAAAAGAACAAAATTTATCAAAAATTATTCATTTTAAAGTTCTAAAAGACGATTTAAAGCCAAATATTAAAGAGAAAATCCATTTTTTTGCTATGTTTTTTACTCTCTTTAAATTGATGGCTTATGTGATATTGGTTGCTGGATTTTTATTTTTACATCGCCAAGATAAATTAGATATCTTTGCTTATATTTGTGGAATTTCATCCTTGCTAGTTTGTGTGTTTATTTTTATTTTATATATAAAAAAGTATGAGTCCAAAAAAAATTATTAAATCAATGACAGCGCTTTTTGCTGGTATGGCTTTTTTATTTGCAGGTAATGCCTTGATAGTAAGCTCTATAGGTGTTATATTAAAAGAAAACGGAGAAAGTTCTTTAGCTGTTGGAGTGGTAAGTTCTTGTTTTTTTATAGGCGCTCTTGTTGGAACCATCAGTGCTCATAAAATTATTTCTCGTATAGGTCATATACGCTCTTTTGGGCTATTTGGGGCTATTTTTGGAATTTCAGCTATGCTTCATACAGTAAGCGAAAATCTTATTTTTTGGGCTGTTTTAAGATTTTTCATAGGGATTTGCTACTATGGTCTTTTAATAGTCATAGAATCATGGCTTAATGAAAAAAGCAAAAATGCCATTCGATCTAGAATTTTAGGTTTTTATGAAATTGTTTTTTATCTTGCTTTTGGTATTGGAGTTTTAATCATAGCGTTAAATTTAAGCAAACATAGTGTATTTATTCTCAGTGCAACTTTGATTTTACTTTCATCTTTGCCTTTAAATTTGATTAAAATCAAAGAACCTGTTTTGCCCGCACCAAGTCCTATTTCTATACCTAAAATTTTTGATATAGCCCCTTTGGCTATCGTCACAAGCTTTATAGCTGGAATGCTTATAAATGGCTTTTTTTCTATGGCATCTTTATTTATACTTTTGCAAGGTTTTGATGCAAAAGCGGTTTCTTATTTTGTATTTTGTGGGGTTTTAGGTGGTTTTATTGCACAAACCATCATAGGAACTATTTCAGATAAACTTGGTCGCAAATTTGCCATTATCACTTGTGCAAGCATAGGATTTATCACTATGCTTATATTTATCTTTTTTAAACTTCACTTGTATATGCAATATTTTTTAGGAATTACTCTTGGTGTAGGAATATTTTGTTTATATGCTTTAGCACTTGCTAGAGCAAATGATGTTTTAGTAAGCAAAAATAAAGGCGTAGAGTTAGGTCGTGGTGTTCTTTTTTGCTATTCTTTGGGCTCTTTGTTTGGCCCTTTAATTTTAGGTTTTTTAATGCAATACTTTGAAATCAAAGGTTTTATATGGTTTTATATAGTTTCTTTAGCATTTTTAATTCTTTTTGCTATCAATAAACCAAATATTTTAAATAAAAAATTTAAGAAAAAGCCTGGAAATATGGTGATATTTGATGATTAATACTCAACTAGCAAGTCAAATTGCCAATACGCAAAAAAATGATTTAAAAGTAGATAACTCTACTTCAAAAGATAAAACAAATTTAAAGGACAATCCAAAAGAAGCACTTGCACAAGCTTTAAAGCAAAACTTAGGTTTAAGCAAGGACGCTAGTAGTGAAGAAATACTAGCAAAATTTGTTCAAAATGAAACAGGCACCAAATTAAAAGAACTTGTTAATAAACTTTTAGATCAAATCAATGCTCAAAAAAATCCCGATTCCCCTGTACTTAAACAAGGAAAAAATTTAAATTTAGCTCCTAATTTTGCTAATGAATTAAAAACTTTAAGCACAGAACTTGCAAAAAGCGATACTTTTACACAAGTTTTAGACAGATTAAATCAAATTTTAAAACCTGCCAGTGAAATAAAAAACAATAACTTAGCTCCTTTGTTTAAAAATTCAGGCGTATTTTTAGAAGCTAAATTAAAAGATGCCCTAAACGAAGAATTACTACCCAAAAGTTTTCACTCTCTTTTAAGTACAATCAAAGGTCTTAGTAGTGAAAAACTAAGCGTTCAGATAGCCCAGCTTGCAAATACAAATTTAAGCCCAAAAGACACTTTAAAAGAATTAAAAAATATTATTAATTCTAGCAAAAATGAAAATAAGCAAATTTTAAATCAAAGTTCTTTTAAAGCACTTTTAAATTTAAGTTCTAAATTGGAAAATTTTAAAAATTATATAAGTAAAAATCCCAGTCATGCTCAAGAAAAAATCACCCCTATAGCTAATAAAATTTTAAAAGAATTAAATTCCATCAAAAATGATTTTTTCAAAGCTCTTAATAAGCCAGAAAATTTAATGATAAAAGATCCAAACATCCTTAAGCAAACTGCTACCGCCTTTGAAAAACTTGAAAATACTTTAAAAAATATACTAGGCAATCAAGCTTTTAAAATACAAGATAAAGAAAATATTTTAGAAAATCTTTTAAGTAACAAAGAAAATATCAAGGAAGAAAAACTTAATCATAATACAAAAAACCAAGATGAAGAAAAACATATAAAAGCATCAAAAGAAGATGAAAATTTAAATTCTGGTATAAAAACCCATGAAGAAGATACCCAAGATACAAAAAATGATATTCAAAACAATGAAACAGAAAATAAGCCAGACAATGATATAAAAAATTCTACTCCAAACCAAGAAAAAATTAAAGATGAAAAACAAGAAAAATCAAAAGAAAATATCAAAGAAAATCCAAAATTTTATGAAACAAAAATAGAAAACAAAACTTCAATCAATACAAATACCAACACTTCAAATCCTAACACAAACAATACGCAAAATTTAAATAATACTCAAAATATTCAATCTAACAATAACCAAACTATGCAAAATATTTTTAAAAATCAGGAATTTATAAAACAAAATATTGTAAAAAATTTAGCATTTAATGTAGAAAATTTAGATCTAGAACAAGTGCAAGATTTAAGTAAAAATTTAAACAATCTTTCTCGTAGACTTAATGAAAGCTTGAAAGAACTTGAACCCTATACTCAAAATGCCAAGCTTAATCAAGCAGAACTTAAAAATCTTGAACACAAACTCAATCTTTCTACCAAAGATCTAACGCAAATTAAACCAAAAACAGAACAAGATATAGCTGAATCTTTACATCATGATGTAAAATCAACACTTTTGCAAATTTCAAATTTAGCTAAAAATGAAGGCAATGAAGCTGTGTATAATCAAGCTAATCGTCTTTTGGCGCAAATTGAAATCAATCAACTCATGTCTTTAGCCAATGATTCTATCAATACCTATCTGCCTTTTTCTTGGGATGATTTAAATGATTCTAAAATTATGTTTAGACGCGGAAAAAAGGATAAATTTTTTGCTCAGATTAAACTCGAATTTGCAAAACTTGGAGATTTGGAAATTCTTATTTCTTTAAATAATGAAAAATATATAGATATTAATATTATGGCAGAAAATATTGAATTTAGAAAAACCATCTATGAAAATGCCCATGAGCTTAAAAGAAATATCAATAAAGCAGGACTTTTAAGTGCAAATTTCTTTGTAGGTGATATCATAAGAAGTAAATTTGATACTAGAAATATGAAAAATTTAGACCTTGAAATGGGTATGGATAAAAAAGTATGAGCAAAATCAAAAGATCGATTAAAAAAGCTGTAGCTCTAGGCTATCAAAAAGAAAAAAACTCTGCCCCAAAAGTGCTTGCAAGTGGCAAAGGTGAAAGTGCTGCTAAAATTATTTCTTTAGCCAAGGAACACGGAGTTCCCATTAAAGAAGATGAAGATTTAATAGAAATTTTAAGCAAGCTTGACTTAGGTGATGAAATTCCACCTAATATGTATAAAGCTGTGGCTGAAGTTTTTGCCTTTATCTATCAAATGGCAAATAAAACTCCTAAAAACTAATCCGCTATTTTTTCTCCAAATTTAATACCCTGCCCTGCTTTTAAATTAAAAGTTAAAAGTCCTTTTTGAGAGATTAAAACTATAGTAGAACCCAGTTCAAAATTTCCTAGTTCTTCGCCTTTTTTTAGATTTAAATTTTCATATTTTCTAGTAAAATTATGAGAAATTTTAGCATTGGTTTGTATGCTTATATCAAAATTAAAACGCATTTTTCCTACATTTTGCGCTCCTACAAAAACAAGCCAAAAAATACCTTTTTCATTTTGACATTTTAAACTCACTCTTTCATTTTTTACATACAAATTACTAATGCGTTCTAAATGCTTTTCATTTACACTATAAAGCACTCCACTTGTGTAAGTTGCGCTTAAAATTTGCATATCACAAGGGCTGTGATAACGATGATAATCTTTTGGAGAAAGATAAATATTGACATAATCGAGCCCATTTTTAAGTTCATCTTTTTCAAAACTATCTTTTAAAAGCTCCTCAACGCTATAAGTATGTCCTTTTATAGAAAAAGCAAAATGTTCTTCATTTGCCAAAAAAGTACTTCCACACTCTAAAATTTTACCATCGCTTGGGCTGATAAAGCCCTCTTCAAGTTTTCTTGGAATTTGCAAAGTTCTTGTAAAAAGAGCATTTAAACTCTCGTATTCACAAGGGGCTTTAAATTCACTCATATCGATATTAAAATACTTAACATAATTTTCATTAATAACTTTTTGTATCATTTTAGGAAATTTAACCCCTGCTACAAAACCAAAAAGTCTCGAACTTTCTTTCGAAAAACTCATTTTTTTCCTTTTAAATTTAAAATCACTATTTCACTTGGAGCAAAAACTCTAAGACTTGGTCCCCAAAATCCTGCTCCACTGCTCACATAAAGCTTAGTTTTTTCTCCTAAATCATAAAGCCCATGAACAAAACCTTGCTGAAGTTTAACTAAAAACATAAAAGGAAAAATTTGTCCTCCATGAGTATGCCCGCTTAAAACAAGATCAAAATCACTTAAATCATAAAGCAAAGCTGTTTTGGGTTGATGTGTGAGTAAAACACTAGGTTTGCTTGTATTTAAATCCACTTTTATTCTTGCTAAATCAGGAGCATATAAACCCTTATCAAGTCCGGCTAAATCCCCAAGTCCAGCAATATTTATAAAATCTAAATCTAAATTTTGATTGACTAAAATTTTCATATTAGTATGTTTTCTAAGCAAATCCAAAACTTCATTGATACCATGATAATACTCATGATTTCCCAAGGCATAAAAAGTTCCATAAGTGGAATTAAAATCATTAAGTTTTGAGATATAATTTTTTAAATCTTTAGGATTAGTATCAATCAGATCTCCTACTATTACAACCATATCAGGACTTTGCAAATTCACTTTAGTGATGAGCTTGTCTAAAAAATTTTCATGCAAATTTTTACCCAAATGTATATCAGTAAGCATGGCAATTTTTAAATCTTGTTTAAGATTTGGTATTTCAACATCAACACTCTTTACTTCAGGTGTTTTTAGAGCATTATTTATACTTACATAAATTAAAAACACACTTAAAACTATAAGAAAAAACTCGAAAATCAAACGCAAAATAAGATTATATTTTTTATCTCTTTTACCTATAAGAGCTAAAATCAATTTAATAAAATCCCAAGCTAAAGTCATAAAAAACAAACAATAAGTCGGAGCATAAAGCATGGCTAAAATTTCATACCAAGTATCACTTAAATATTCATCTCTACGAAATATTAAAAACACAGCTTGGGCCAAAAAAAGCACAATAAAAATAAAGACAAAAATTTTATAAAAATACTTAAAAAGAGTAATTTTCTTGATTAATCTTTTATAAATATAAACATTTGCTAAGCCAAAAATCAATAATACAATGAAAGAAAAAATTAAAAATATCATAAAAGTATTATAACCAAGTAAAATTAAATATCCGTATAAATTTTTCTGTTATAATAAACTTTTAAATAATTTTAAAGGCTATAAAATGTACCGTTTTGCACCTTCTCCCACAGGTGATATGCACATAGGAAATTTACGCGCAGCAATTTTTAATTATATCTGTGCAAGACAAAAAAATATGGATTTTATCTTACGTATTGAAGATACTGATAAGGCTAGAAATATAGCAGGAAAAGAAGAAGAAATCAAAGAAATTTTAAATCTTTTTAGTATTTCATGGCAGCATTACTATATACAAAGTGAAAATTTAAAATTCCATCGCCAAATGGCTTTAAAACTTATAAGTGAAAAGAAAGCTTTTGCTTGTTTTTGCACCGAAGAAGAACTTGAAGCAAAAAAAGAGCTAGCTAAAAAACAAGGTAAAGCTTATCGCTACGATGGCACTTGTGAAAAACTAGCCGATATCGATGTTTTAGATTGTGAAAAACCCTTTGTTATCCGTCTTAAAAAACCTACTCACACTATGAAATTTACAGATTTTATCAAAGGTGAATTAAGTTTTGAACCTGAAAACATAGACTCTTTTGTGATTATGAGAACGGATAAAACTCCAACTTATAATTTTGCTTGTGCGGTTGATGATATGCTTGAAAATGTTACTTGTATTATACGCGGAGAAGATCATGTTTCAAACACTCCAAAACAAGAACATATCCGCGCAAGTTTAGACTATAACAAAGCCATAACTTATGCGCACTTGCCTATCATTTTAAACGAAGAAGGTGTTAAAATGAGCAAAAGAGAAGCACATTCTTCTGTAAAATGGCTACTTGAAAGTGGAATTTTACCTAGTGCAATCGCAAATTATCTTATCATGCTAGGCAATAAAACTCCTTGTGAAATTTTTACCTTAGAAGAAGCTATAAAATGGTTTGATATTTCTAAAGTTTCAAAAGCTCCAGCAAGATTTGATCTTAAAAAACTTTTGCAAATTAATCGTGAACATATCAAAATGATAAAAGATGATGAGCTTAATAAAACTTTAGATTTAAACAAAGATCTTGCACAACTTGCTAAATTTTACACTCAAGAAGCAAGCACCACAAAAGAACTTAAAGAAAAAATGCGAGCTATTTTCAACACAAAAGACTTTGGAGAGTTTGAAACAGAATGTAAAATTTTAAAAGAACTCTTAAAAGATATTGAACTTTTTGAAAACTATGAAGATTTTAAAAATGAACTTTTAAGCAAAAGCGGCTTAAAAGGTAAAAAATTTTTCATGCCTTTAAGGATAATTTTAACAGGAAATATTCACGGACCTGAGCTTAGCGATCTTTATCCTTATATTAAAAATTTTATTCACGAATTAGCAAGGATTTAATTATGGTTATAGACTCTTTTATTATTTCTATTTTTCAAGTACTACAAATTGTCATTAACATTTATACTTGGATTATTATTATCACGGCACTTTTAAGCTGGGTAAATCCTGATCCTTATAATCCTATAGTGCAAATTTTATATAAACTAAGCTACCCTGCTTACGCCTTAGTTAGAAAAATTCCAACACGCATTGGTAATATTGATCTTGCACCTTTGATTATAGTCTTAGCATTGCAGTTTCTTGGTATTTTTCTTGGGAATATCTTAAGGAGTATATTGTGATAAAAAAAATACTCGTTTTTTTATTTATTTTTTCAAGTTTAAATGCTACACAATATAGTATAGAAAAACTCAAAAAGGAAGAAAATTCGCTTGCTAAGGATTATTATATTTATAGGCTTTTAGAAAAAAATAAAAT
This sequence comes from Campylobacter sp. BCW_6467, assembly GCF_001762855.1. Classification (NCBI taxonomy): domain Bacteria; kingdom Pseudomonadati; phylum Campylobacterota; class Epsilonproteobacteria; order Campylobacterales; family Campylobacteraceae; genus Campylobacter; species Campylobacter sp. BCW_6467. The sequence goes on from NZ_MJXP01000038.1 coordinate 39,553, forward strand.
CAGTAAAAAAGATGCACAGGATTTAAATTCTCATATTTTTCGCTATATAGGAAAAATTAAATCCGAACTTGAAAAAATCATCCCTTTAAAGCCTTATATCAACCCAAAATATGCTAAATGCTATACCTATACAGCAAATACTATCTTAGATGCAAATTTAACTTGTCAAAGTGTGCGCTTAAATTCATTAGTTTTTATAGCGAGTTTAAATTCCAAAGACCGAACGACTTTAGCTCAAACCTTTAAAAATCAAAGACCTGATTTGACAAATTTATTACTAGCTTTTAATACTTCTGATCCTATGAGCTATATAGTACAAAAAGAAGATATTAATGGTTTTTTTAAACTTTATAATTATTCTAAAAAATACGACTTAGATTTAAATACAAGTTTAGTCAATAAATTACCAAACCACATTGGTTTTAAAGATTTTGCACAAAATATTATTATTAAAAAAGAAAATCCAAAATTTAGACATTCTATGCTAGAAATAAATCCTGAAAATGTAAGTGAAGATTCTGCTTTCTATTTAGGAGTCAATGCCTTAACTTATGATAAAACAGAGCTTGCTTATGACTTTTTTAAAAAGGCAGCACAAAGTTTTAAATCGCAAAGCAATAAAGACAATGCTATATTTTGGATGTGGTTGATTAAAAACAATGAAGAAGATTTAAAAACTTTATCACAAAGTTCTTCTTTAAATATTTATAGTCTTTACGCAAAAGAACTTACTAACACACCTTTTCCAAAGATAGAAAGCCTTAATCCAAGCAAGAAAAAAAATAATTTTAATATGCAAGATCCTTTTGCTTGGCAAAAAATAAACAAACAAATTCGCGATGCTAATGCAAGTCAACTAGATGTCTTGGCAAAAGAATTTGACACACAAGAAACCTTGCCTATTTATGCTTACATATTAGAACGCAAAAATAATTTTAAAAAACATTATTTTATAATGCCTTATTATGACAATATAAAAGACTATAATAAAACAAGACAAGCTTTAATTTTGGCTATTGCCAGACAAGAAAGTCGTTTTATTCCAACTGCTATTTCAGTTTCTTATGCTTTAGGCATGATGCAATTTATGCCATTTTTAGCCAATCACATAGGGGAAAAAGAATTAAAAATTCCAAATTTCGATCAAGATTTTATGTTTAAACCTGAAATAGCATATTACTTTGGAAACTATCATCTAAATTACCTTGAATCACGTTTAAAATCTCCACTTTTTGTCGCTTATGCTTATAATGGTGGTATAGGATTTACTAACCGTATGCTTGCAAGAAATGATATGTTTAAGACGGGCAAATTTGAACCTTTCTTGTCTATGGAGCTAGTTCCTTATCAAGAAAGCCGAATTTACGGAAAAAAAGTTCTAGCTAATTATATTGTGTATCGACATCTTCTGAACGATAGTATAAAGATTTCGGATATTTTTGAAAATTTAATTCAAAACAAGGCAAATGATCTAAACAAATCTTAGCTACAAGCCTAGTCTCTTCCTTGACACTAGGAAGAGATACTTTAAAATAATCAGTATAGTTGTTTTGTATTATATATTTTAAATACTCATCATCTAATTTTTCAATATTGGCTTTTTTATTATTGATAAAAACTTCTAAATTTTGAATTTTTAATGTATTTGGGGTAAAAGATAAAGCTAATACATCATCTTTACTTATCTTGTCTAGAATTGGGTTTAAATAAGACATGGTTACAATGGCATTAATCTTATCTTGTGTGATTTTGTATTTTTGAGTAAACATTAAAGTTTGAGATTTTAAATTTGTATCCACAATCGCCTGATCTTTTAAAGAACAAGCTCCAAGCAAAAAAGCACCTAAAATTACACTATAAATTTTCATTCTTTTTCCGTATTTTTTAGTATTATTGTAGCCTTTTAACCCTATTTTTTGGTTTAAAAAGATATAATTTTACAAAAAAAATTAAGAGTATATTTTATGAAACAACTTATCATAGCTTTTAGCGGGCCTTCAAATTCAGGAAAAACCACACTCATCACCAAAATAGCTGATAATTTTTTGCAACAAAATTTAAAAGTTTTAATCATTAAACATGATCCTGCCGATAAAGCTCAATTTGATTTTAACGGTAAAGATAGTTTTAAATTTTTTCAAAGTGGAGCTGAAGTCATGGTTTTAAGCCCTACAAGAACAACTTTTTTTTCTCATGAAAATAGAGATATTTTAAAAGCTTTAAAATTAAGCCCTGATTTTGACATTTGTTTGGTTGAAGGATTGAAAACTCTTGATTTACCACGCATTAGCGTATTTTGCAAAGAAATTGATGAAAGTTATTTTACTTTTTCAAACGCCATTGCAAGCTATGAAAAAATTTCTCACCCTTATCTTACTTGGCTTGATTTAAACGATATACAAGCTATTTGTCAATATATACTTAAAAATGCTAAAAATTTACAAGGAGAATTATAAAATGCAAGAAGTGATTTCTTATATACAAAAAGCGGTTTTAGAAATTTCTAACGCTTTAAAATTTCCCGATACAAGCTACAGTCAAAATCAAAATTTTACAGGCGATACCCAACTCAAATTTGATGTTTTAAGCGATGAAATCATCACAAAAACCCTAAGTCAATGTTCAAGCATTAAAGCCATCATAAGTGAAGAAAAAGACGAAATTTTAACGCTTAATAAAAAAGCAAATTTTATCGTAGCTTATGATCCTTTAGACGGTTCTAGCTTAATGGATGTTAATTTTGCTATAGGTTCTATTTTTGCCATCTATGAAGAAAAAGCAAATGCCAAAAATTTAAGAGCTGCACTTTATAGTATGTATGGAGCGCGCTTAGAACTTGTGATTTGCAAAGATCAACCAAAACTTTATCGCCTAAATGCAAATAATGAATTTATTTTTATAAAAGATCTTAAAATGAATGAAAAAGGCAAAATTAATGCTACAGGCGGAACGCAAAAATTTTGGGAAGAAAAACACGCTAAATTTGTCAAAAGTCTTTTTGATGAAGGATATCGCTTAAGATATTCTGGGGCTATGGTAAGCGATATCAATCAAATTTTATTAAAAGGGGGTGGGATTTTTAGTTATCCTGCAACACAAGATGCGCCTAATGGCAAACTTCGTGCTTTTTTTGAAGTCTTTCCTCTAGCCTTTATCATAGAAAAAGCAGGCGGAAAAACTACAAATGGAAAAAATCACTCCTTGCTTGAACTTGAATTTGATAAAATCCATGCGACAACTCCTTGTTTTTTTGGCTCAGAATATGAAATTTCAAAACTTTTAAAGGCTTACAATGAATGAAACTAGAGATGAATTTGAGCAAGATATGGATAAAAAGAAAGAAATTTTACTTTCATGTCAAAACTCAAAAAACCTAAACTCTTGTTATAATTGCAATGAAATTTTTAACTGCCAAACTAGAAAAAATTATGTTGATGCAGTCTATAATAGTATGTCTAAGGGTAAAACCGAAGGCGGATTTGACTTTTAAAGGAAAAAAATGCGTTATATTACAACACCAATTTATTATGTAAATGATGTACCTCATTTAGGTCATGCTTATACTACCATCATAGCCGATACTTTAGCAAGATTTTATCGTTTGCAAGGACATGAAACAAGATTTCTAACAGGAACAGATGAGCATGGACAAAAAATCGAAGAAGCTGCCAAACTAAGAAATTCCACTCCTCAAGAATATGCTGATAAAATCAGTTTTGAATTTAAAAAATTATGGGATGAATTTGAAATCACCTATGATATTTACGCAAGAACAACTGATACAAGGCATATTGAATTTGTTAAAGCTATGTTTTTAAAAATGTGGCAAAAAGGTGATATTTATAAAGATGAATACGAAGGACACTATTGTATTTCTTGTGAAAGCTTTTTTACTCAAAGTCAGCTTATCAATGATTGTTCTTGTCCGGATTGTGGCAAACAAACTAGAATTTTAAAAGAGGAAAGCTATTTTTTCAAACTTTCAAAATATCAAGATAAAATTTTACAATGGTATGAAGAAAAAGATCCCATCCTACCAAAAAACAAAAAAAACGAACTTATAAATTTTGTCCAAAGCGGCCTTAAAGATCTTTCTATTACAAGAACAAGTTTTGATTGGGGGATTAAACTGCCTCAAGAAATTAATGATGATAAACATATTATTTATGTATGGCTTGATGCACTTTTTATCTATATAAGTTCGCTTGATTTTCAAAGCAAGGGAGAAAATGCTAAATTTTGGCCTGCGCATGTGCATTTAGTAGGAAAAGATATCTTGCGTTTTCATGCCATTTATTGGCCAGCTTTTTTAATGAGCGTGGATTTGCCTTTGCCAAAATTTATAGGTGCACATGGCTGGTGGACTAAAGAAGGTGAAAAAATGAGCAAATCTAAAGGCAATGTTGTAAAACCTAAAGAAATAGTTGATGCTTATGGAAGCGAAGCTTTTAGGTATTTCTTGCTTAGAGAAGTACCTTTTGGTAATGATGGGGATTTTAGCGAAAATATGCTGATAAATCGTATCAATGCTGAACTAAGCAATGAATTTGGAAATTTACTTAATCGCATTATAGGTATGAGTACAAAATATTCTCAAGGAAATATTTCAAAAGAAAGTGTTTTAAAATTTTACAATGCTGAATTAAATCAAGTAAAAGAACACTTAAATTTAGCGGTAGAATTTTTAGAAAACTTACAGTGTAATCGTTATTTAGAAGAACTTTTTAAAGCCTTAAGTGTGGCAAATTTAGCCATTAGCAAATACGAACCTTGGAATTTAATCAAAGAAAACAAACACGAACAAGCTAATGCTTTAGTAGCACTTTGTGCAAATATTTTAGCTAAAACAAGTCTTTTGCTAAGCCCTGCTCTACCAAAATCTTGTCAAAAAGTAGCTTTGGCTTTAAATTTTGAAATTTCGTCTGTAAATTACGCAAAAATGATACTTGATAATAAACTTTTAGATTTTAAAGCAAATCCTTGTGAAGCTTTATTTCCAAAAGTAGAAAAAGCTCTTTTAAAACAAGAAATTAAAGAAGAACCTAAAAAAGAAGAAAGTCCTAAAATAAAAATCGATGATTTTGCAAAAATTGAAATCAAAGTTGCTAAGGTACTTGATTGTCAAAATATAGAAGGGAGTGAAAAACTTTTAAAATTTCAACTCGAACTTGACAATAAAGAGATCCGTCAAGTACTCTCAGGCATAGCAAAATACTATAAAGCCAGTGATTTAATCGGTAAACAAGTATGTGTTATAAGTAATCTTAAAAAAGCTAAAATTTTTGGACATGAAAGCGATGGTATGATACTTTCTGCAAAAAGCGGAGATAAACTTGTTTTAATCACCCCTGAACAACTTGTGCAAAACGGTTCTTTAGTAGGCTAAAATATGCAAATTAGCAATTTAGGTGAACTTTTAAACGCGACACTCGTTCATGAAGGTAGCGTTTTAAGCGTGGAAGGTTTTGCCATAAATTTAAACGAACTTAAAGCAGGCTTTGCCTTCTTTAATAACGATAAAAAAGAAATTACCCAAGCTGTAAAAAAAGGCGCTTATGCTATAATTACAGAAAATGACATTACTATTGAAGATAAAGACATTTTTTACTTTAGAGTAGAAAATCTAGAACAAGCTCTTGTAAGATTTTTACGCTTTTTTTGTGAAGATAAAGAATGTGAATTTTTACTTTTTAAATCTTACGAACTAAGTCTTTGCAAGGCTTTTTATTTTAACATTTTAAAAGGAAATATTTTTGCTGATTTTGAAAAACTAATCAAAGCAAAAAAGGGTGAAATTTTTTGCTACTGTGAAGAAAATTACTTAAATAAACTTTGTGCCTATTCTCATAGTCTAAAAGATGCTAATTTTACTTTATTATCGCGATCTAGCTTTTTTTTTACAACTTTGATTTGTGAAAATTTATATTTTAAAAATCTTAATTTACCTTTTTTTTACGCAAATAGTTTTGCAAAAATTATTTCTTTTTTAAAAGAAAAAAATCAAAAAATAATATTTGACTTTAATAAGATTGATGATTTTAAAATTTATTTTATTGATGATAAATTTGAAATCACTCCTTTTGGTTCAAGCTCTCAAGCGTTTATTGTAAGCAACAACCAAAATACCTTTGAATTCTGGAAAGAAAAATTTAAAAACATAAAAGACTTTAAAATTGCTTCTAAAAATTCTTTATTTTGTGATTTTTCCTATAATCAGCTTTCAGATTTAAGAAAATTAAAAAATTTTAAATATTGTTTAATTCTTGAAAATTATGATATTTTTGAACAAGAATTTGAAAACAAAGAAAATCAAACCCCAAGCTTATTTTAAATTCACTCCTTCATTTTCAAGCAAAAATCTTTTTATTTCAAGCCCTCCATTATATCCTCCTATGCCATTGCTTGCAATAACTCTATGACAAGGTATAAAAATAGGAATTTGATTTTTAGAATTTGCATTTCCGACAGCTCTAAAAGCTTTTGGATGATTAATTTTTTCTGCTATATCTTTATAAGTAGCTATTTTACCATAAGGAATTTTCATTAAAGCCTTATAAACCTTTGATTCAAAATCTGTACCTTGTATCAAAACAGGAATGCTAAATTTTCTAAGCTTATGAGTAAAATATAAATCAAGTTCATATTTTGCTAAGTCAAGCAAACTACAATTTTTTTCTGATCTTTTATTATCACAAAAATCGACTCTAGTTAAAAATTTTCCATCACTATGTAAAGATAGGTAACATAAAGGCATTTTATAATAAACTTTAAACATTTTTTATCCTTCAAAGAGCTACAATTATAATAAAAAATATTTAAGGAGTAGAAAATGTCTTTTATGCAAGAATACAATAAACTTGTTGAAGAAAGAGCCGCTTTGGGTATACCACCCCTTCCTTTAAATGCAAATCAAACTAAAGAACTTTGTAAACTACTTGAAAATGAAAATAATGAAGAGCTTGCAAATCTTTTAGAAAATAGAGTAAATCCTGGTGTTGATGATGCAGCTTTAGTAAAATGTGAATTTTTAGATTCTATACTTAAAGGCAAAATCAGCGCTCCAAATATAGACAAAAAAAGAGCCTTAAGAATGCTTGGAACTATGCTAGGCGGATATAATGTTAAAGTTTTAATCGATGCCTTAAAAGATGAAAACATAGCCAAAGATTCTGCAGAAGTGTTGAAAAATATTATTTTTGTTCATGATAATTTTCATACCATAGCTGAACTTAGCAAAAACAATCCACACGCTAAGGAAGTTTTACAAAGCTGGGCAAATGCGGACTGGTTTAACAAAAAAGAAAAATTACCTCAAGTGATTAAATGTATAGTTTTCAAAGTAGCAGGTGAAACAAATACCGACGATCTAAGCCCTGCAGGAGATGCTTTTACAAGAAGCGATATTCCTTTGCATGCAAATGCCATGCTAAAGGTAAGACAAGCAGGATCCTTAGAAAAAATCAAAGAGCTTAAAAAAAGCGGTCGCGAAGTAGTTTATGTAGGTGATGTTGTAGGAACAGGTTCAAGTAGAAAATCAGCAATAAATTCTATACAATGGCATTTAGGAAAAGAAATAGAAGGTGTGCCAAACAAGCATAGCGGTGGTATAGTAATGGGTTCAACTATAGCACCGATTTTCTTTAACACTGCTCAAGATAGCGGGGCTTTACCTATTATCTGTGATGTAACAAACTTAGAAATGGGCGATGAGTTTGAAATTCATCCTTATGAGGGAAAAATCATAAAAAATGGCTCTACAATTGCAGAATTTACACTCAGTCCAAACACTCTCTTAGATGAAGTTAGAGCAGGAGGAAGAATCCCACTTATCATAGGTCGCGGGCTTTGTACTAAGGCTAGAGAATTTTTAGGAATGGAAAGTGAAAATATCTTTACCAAACCTGAACAACCTAAATCTTCAAGCGGTGGTTATACCTTGGCTCAAAAAATGCTAGGTCGTGCCTGTGGAGTTGAAGGCGTGCGTCCAGGTATGTATATAGAACCTATAACTTTAACTGTAGGCTCTCAAGATACCACAGGTCCTATGACTAGAGATGAAATTAAAGAACTTGCAAGCCTAGGTTTTAATGCAGACTTTGTGATGCAAAGCTTTTGCCATACAGCTGCTTATCCAAAAGTAAGCGATTCAAATTTACATAAAACCTTGCCCAATTTCATGACAAGTCGTGGTGGGGTAAGTTTAAAACCAGGTGATGGGGTTATTCACTCTTGGCTTAATCGTTTTGTATTGCCAGATACCGTAGGAACGGGTGGGGATTCTCACACACGCTTTCCTATAGGAATTTCTTTCCCTGCGGGAAGTGGACTTGTGGCTTTTGCTGCAGTTACTGGTTCTATGCCTTTAAATGTCCCTGAAAGTGTTTTAGTGCGTTTTAGCGGGGAATTACAAGCTGGAGTTACCTTAAGAGATTTGGTTAATGCTATACCTTATTATGCAATCAAACAAGGACAACTTACCGTTGAAAAGAAAAATAAGAAAAATATTTTTGCAGGAAAAATTTTAGAAATAGAAGGCTTGCCAAACTTAAAAGTCGAACAAGCTTTTGAACTTAGTGATGCAAGTGCTGAAAGATCTGCAGCTGCTTGCAGTGTGGATTTAAGCATAGAAAGTGTAAGCGAATATATCAAATCCAATATTTCTTTAATTGAAGCTATGATAGAAGTAGGATATGAGAATAAAGCTACCCTTGCTAGAAGGGCTGAAAAAATGAGAGAATGGCTTAAAAACCCTACTCTTTTAAGAGCAGATAAAGATGCAAAATACGCTTATATTATAGATATTAACCTTAATGACATTAAAGAGCCAATCCTAGCTTGTCCAAATGACCCTGATGATGTAGCAACCTTAAGTGAAATTTTAGCCGATGATAAGCGTCCAAAAAATATAGATGAAGTTTTTGTAGGTTCTTGTATGACAAATATAGGACATTATAGAGCTTTGGGAGAAATTTTAAAAGATAAAGGCATACTTAAAACCAGACTTTGGGTAGTGCCTCCAACAAAAATGGATAAAGCACAACTTACCAATGAAGGTTATTACAGCATCTTTGGTGCAGCAGGTGCTAGAATAGAAGTTCCTGGTTGTTCTTTATGTATGGGTAATCAAGCTAGAGTAAATGATGGAGCTGTAGTTTTCTCAACTTCTACAAGAAATTTTGACAACCGTATGGGAATGGGTGCTAAAGTATATTTAGGCAGTGCAGAACTTGCGGCAGTTTGTGCGATTTTGGGTAAAATTCCAAGCAAGGAAGAATACTTACAAATTGTCAGCGAAAAACTAAGTGATGAGCATAAGGCAAATATCTATAGATATTTAAATTTTAATGAGATTGAAAATTTCAAACTTGAAAATTAATTCAAATTTAATACTTATTTGGATTAAATAACAAAATTAAAATTTTCAAAGGAAAAATATTGAAGTTATTATTCACTTCCTTTTGTTGTTTTGCAAGTTTAATGGCTAGCGATGCCATTAACTGCGACAACATTAAAAATAATAAAACATTGCTAAATAAAAGTTCAAATTTAGATTATTTAAATATAGCTTCAAGCTGTAAAGAATCTTTAAAAAATCAAGATTTTACAAAAAAACTCTATGCGATTTCCAATGAAATTCGCGGAAGCAATAGCTCTTGTAATGGTGTGGCTTATTTGCCCAAATTACAACAATTTGATTTTTTATTATTAAAAATAGCTATCGATCCCATCGCTTATCAAAAAACTTTAGATACACCCGAAAATTTAGAAAAAAAATATGATATTTTAAAATCTTATTTTAGATATTGGGCATATCAAAGTATAGGAAATTTTAGACTTTACAAAGCTTTTTGGAAAGAATATAACAATGCTATAGAACCTTTAGAAAAGTATTTTGAAAGTAATTTTAATTTTGACAAAGGTAGTAATATTTACTATACTAGCAATGCTTTAAACGAATTTTTAAATTGGGCTGTTGGTGAAACAAAAATTTACAAAGACATTAGTCCTTTAGCAAAAATCATGTCAAATAAAAATTATTCGGTATCTTATATACAAGATTTTATTTTTTCAAATAATCCAAGCCAAGATGATCTTACGATAGCCTTGCAAGCAGCGCTTCTAAATCAAAGAGAAAAAGAAATTTTAGAACTTTTGATTCGTTTTGGTGCTAGGATTGACGAAGGTTATGAAAGTGCTATTTTTTACGCATTGGAAAATTATGAAAATACAAATTTTTTAATCCAAAATGGAGCGAATGTTAATCAAGCCAATGCCTTTGGTAAAACCCCACTTTTTTATGCCATAGAGTTTAATCGCCTTGATATCATAAAACTACTTCTTGATAATGGAGCAAATTTTAATCAAAAATATATTAATAACAATGAAAAATTAGCATTAAGTGCGAACATAGGTTCAAATACGCCTTATTTTATTACATTTTGTGCTCTAGAGCACACTTCAAAAAATGTTTTAATGCATGCTGCAGCCTATGGAAATGTTGAAATTTTAAAACTTCTTATTTCAAAAGGAGCAAATTTTAATGCTGTTGATGATCTTGGTTTTAATGCGCTTGACTTTGCGCTAGCAGCAGGTAAAAAAGAAAATGCTGATTATCTAAAAAGCTTGGGTTTAAAAGCAAACGAAAATCTATTTTACGGAGGTAGTTTAGAATGAAAACCGCATTTATTACAGGAGCTAGTTCAGGTTTTGGTAGAGCTTGCGTTGAAGCTTTTATACAAAAAGGCTACAAAGTAATCGCCCTTGCTAGACGCAAAGAGCGTCTAGAAGAGTTAAAAAATGCTCACAAAGATAAGATTTATACGCTTTGCATAGATGTAAGAAATCAAAAAGAAATCTTTGAGGCTATTGAAAATTTACCCAAAGAATTTCAAGAAATTGATGTGCTTTTTAATAATGCAGGTTTAGCTTTAGGGGTAGATGAATTTGATAAATTAAACCTTGAAGATATTAACACTATGGTAGATACAAACATCAAAGGATTTTTATATGTTGCAAAAGCTGTTATTCCTATACTTCGTAAACAAAAAAATGCTTATATTTTTAACTTAGGTTCGGTTGCAGGACGCAATCCTTATTTTGGAGGCAATGTGTATTGTGGAACCAAAGCCTTTGTAGGACAATTTTCATTGGCCTTAAGAAATGATCTTAGAGGAAGCAATATCAAAGTAACAAACATTGCTCCAGGACTTTGCAAAACTGAATTTAGTGAAGTGCGTTTTAAAGGAGATATCCAAAAAGCTGATGCAGTGTATGAAAATACGCAATTTATCAGTGCTAATGATATTGCCAAAGTGGTAATGTCTATTATTAACCTACCAAGCCATATTAATGTTAATGAAATCGAGCTTATGCCGGTAACACAAACTTGGAATGGATTTTATATAGAAAGAGATGAATGAATAAATTTTTAGTTTTATTGTTTTTACCTTTAGTTGCATTTGCAAACTCCTCAGAAGCAGCTGCAAATGCTAATTTATTTGGAGTTTTTACGCTTATACCACCTTTAGTTGCTATTGCTTTAGCCTTTATCACAAAAGATGTTATTTTGTCACTCTTTGCTGGAGTTTTAAGTGGAACTTTTCTACTTAGCCTTTCTGCAAATATTTTCAAAGCACAACATTTAGCTTTTGTAAATTTTTATAATACTGCAGTAGAATCTTTTTCAAAGATTATTTCTTATATCTTAGGTTCAACTTCTGATCCAGTAAATGCGGGAATCATTTTACAAATTCTTTGTATAGGTGGTCTTGTGGCGCTTATCACAAAAATGGGTGGTGCAAAAGCTGTAGCATTAAAATTTGCCAAAAGAGCCAAATCAGCTGTATCAGCTCAAGTTAATACTTGGTTTTTAGGGCTTTTAATATTTTTTGATGATTATGCTAATTTACTGATCGTAGGTCCAATTATGCGTCCTTTGGCGGATAAATTTAAAATTTCTCGTGAAAAATTTGCCTTTATTATCGACTCTACCGCAGCTCCTGTGGCAGGAATAGCTGTAATTTCCACTTGGATAGGCTTAGAAGTTTCCTTAATTAAAACCGCTTATGAACACATAGGCATTAGCGATATTAGTGCTTTTGGAATTTTTGTCGAAACCATACCTTATCGTTTTTATAATATCTTCATGCTTTTTTTTGTAGTCATGACTGCAATCATGGGACGTGAGTTTGGCTCTATGTACAAGGCTGAAGTGCGTGCAAGAACCACAGGACAAATTGCACCTCTACCTAAATCAGGCACGCTAGATACTGCTGAATTAGAAGATCAGTTTTTAGCGCCAAAAGAAGGTATTAAAATTCGTGCTTTTGATGCTATTGTTCCTATTTTTACTTTAATCATTTTAGCTATATTAGGATTTTATTTTAATGGACTTAGCACTTTAGAAGGCGAAGAACTTGCAAAAGCAAGTGCCAATCCTTTGTCTTTTGAAACTTTTAGGGCTGCTTTTGGAAATGCTGATTCTTCTGTGGTGTTATTCCAAGCTGCTTTGTTTGCTGCTATTGCAGCGATTTTTATCGGGGTGCGTCGTAAAATTTTCAATCTTAAAGAAGCGGTAGAAACTTGGATATATGGCTGGAAAACCATGATTTTTACCATAGTATTGCTTTTATTTGCTTGGTCGCTTTCAAGTATAGTAAAAGATCTAGGAACTTCTTTATTTATCACCAGTCTACTTGCAGATAAATTGCCTGAGTTTATTTTACCTGCTACTATTTTTGCTTTTGCTTCAGCCATTTCTTTTGCCATAGGAACAAGCTATGGAACTATGGGGATTTTAATGCCTTTGGCTGTGCCTTTAGCTCATGAAATCGCCAAAATCAATGGTATGGATGCAAATGCTATGCATCATTATATGGTCATTAATATAAGCTGCGTTTTAACAGGTGCGATTTTTGGAAACCATTGCTCACCAATTTCAGATAATGTAATCCTTTCATCTATGAGTGCAAAATGCGATCATATGGAGCATGTAAGAACACAAATTCCTTATGCTCTATTTATCTGTGGTATTTCTTTAATCGCTGGATATATTCCTGTATCTTTAGGACTTAGCGTTTGGTTTGTCTTGCCTTTAAATTTTATACTTATTGCGCTTTTACTAAGACTCATCGGAAAGAAAGTTCCATGAGTCTTGAAAATTTTGGAAATTTTCTTACTTTAGATGAAAAACACTCTTTCATAAAAAAATATTTTAAAGAATTTTATACAAAGGAATTTAAACTTTTTGCCTCAAAAGATAAACATTATCGTACAAGAGTTGAACTTTCATTTTATCATGAAAATGATACTCTTTTTTATGCAATGTTTGATCCAAAAAGCAAAAAAAAGTACATTATAGAATATTTAGATTTTGCTGATGAAAAAATTTGCGCTTTTATGCCAAAACTTCTAGAATGCTTGCGTCAAGATAGCAAATTAAAAGAAAAACTTTTTGGCGTGGAGTTTTTAACCACAAAGCAAGAACTTAGCATAACTTTACTTTATCATAAAAATATAGAAGATATAAAGTCAAATTTAGAAAATTTAAGCAATATTCTTCATATCAACCTTATAGCAAGAAGTAAAGGCAAAAAACTTATTTTTAAAACAGAAAATCTAAGACAAACTTTAAATATTCAAGATAGAAAAATATTTTATGAATTTAACAACGATTGTTTTATTCAGCCTAATACTGCTATAAATGAAAAAATGATTACTTGGGTATGTGAAATTTTAAGCACTCAAAAAAGAATGGATTTACTTGAGCTTTACTGTGGATATGGAAATTTTACTTTAGCTTTAGCACCATTCTTTTTTAAAATTTTAGCCACTGAAATTTCAAAAAGCAATATTAATTTTGCTTTAAAAAATTGCGAGCTTAACAATACAACAAATATCCACTTTGCAAGACTTTCAAGCGAAGAATTAAGTCTTGCTATCAAAAAAGAAAGAGAATTTTTTCGTTTAAAAGATATTCGATTAGATGATTTTAATTTCTCTCATGTTTTAGTTGATCCACCCCGTGCAGGACTTGATAAAAGCGTAATTGACTTAATAAAAAAATATGAAAATATTATTTATATTTCTTGCAATCCTATCACTTTAAAAGAAAATTTAAAAGAATTAAGTCTAACACATAGAGTGGAAGAGTTTGCTCTTTTTGATCAATTTGCCAATACTCCACATCTTGAATGTGGAGTATTTCTTAGCAAGGTATAAAAAAATAATTCATTAATTTAGCCAGTATTACTATCGCGATACAAAGCACAAATACAAAAGGATGGATAAAAGCACCAAGCGGGTTTTTCTTCTTTAATATAAAATGACAAAATAAAGAAAAAACAACTAAAGATAAAATTCCAAAAGCCAAAATAATTTTTATAGCAAAAAGTAAATTTAAAGGTTTAAAATGAAAACCTGCCAAAGCACCTCCGCTTAAAAAAAGCAAAAGAACCACAAAAGGCATTATTTTAACCCCAGTAGCACTAAAAAGACTTTTGTCAAAATTAGGATTTTTCTTTTTAACTACGCCCAAAACAAATACATCAACAAACAAATAACCTATAAACAAAATAGCACAAAGAAGATGGATTGTTAAAGTATATGGATAAAATTCTTCCATTTTTCCCTCCTTATTAAACTTCGGAATTTGCTATATTATAACACTTTTTTCATTTTTTGAATTCACTTTAGTTAATTTTTTAATCATTTAAGATAAAATACCAAAACAAAGGTTAATAATGAATGAAAAAGAAACTATCTCTTATATTATAAATACAAGTAAAAATATTGCCATATTTGCTTTAAGTCCAGATAAGACAAAAGCTTCTTATAGGGTAGCAGAATTTTTACAAAGAAAAAATTATAAAATTTTTCCTATTTATCCTAAAGAAGAGTTTATTTTAAATGAAAAAGTTTATAGAAATTTAGATCAAATAGAAGAAAAAATCGATACACTTATACTTTTTAGAAAAGGCGAAGCGGCACTAGAAATTCTTCCTAAGCTTGTTGAAAAAAATATTAAAAACCTATGGCTTCAACTTGGTATTAGTAATGAAACAACCAAAGAAGAATGTAAAAAATTAGATATAAATTTTATACAAAATCGTTGCATTATGCTAGAATATCCGTATTTTAAAACAAAGGAAAAATAGTGTTAGAGCTTAATAAAATTTACAAAGCAAAACAACAAATTTCAGGGTTTGTAAACAAAACTCCTTTCATATACTCTTCTTTTTTAAGTGATATTTGTCAAAGTGAGATTTATCTTAAAAATGAAAATTTACAAATTACAGGTGCTTATAAAATTCGTGGAGCTTATAATAAAATAGCCAATCTTAGCGCTGAACAAAAACAACATGGAGTCATTGCCGCAAGTGCGGGAAACCATGCTCAAGGCGTGGCCATTAGTGCAAAAAAATTTGGCATTAAAGCGGTTATTGTAATGCCAGAATCCACTCCGCTCTTAAAAGTTTCTGCTACAAAAGCCTTAGGAGCAGAGGTGATACTCAAAGGGGATAATTTTGATGAATCCTATACTTTTGCAACCTCTTATGCTAAAGAAAATAATCTTAGTTTTATCCATCCTTTTGAAGATGAATTTGTAATGGCAGGACAAGGAACTTTGATGCTTGAAATGCTTGATGAAATAAGTGATCTTGATATGATTATCGCACCTGTTGGAGGTGGAGGACTTATAAGTGGTATCGCAAGTGCAGCTAAACAAATCAATCCAAACATTAAAATCATCGGCGTTGGAGCCAAAGGAGCTCCTGCAATGTATGAAAGTTTTCATGCTAAAAAAATCAAAAATGCAAAAAGCGTACGCACTATAGCCGATGGTATTGCTGTGCGTGATGCAAATCCTATTAATTTTAATATTATTTTAGAATGCGTAGATGATTTTATCCAAGTTGATGATGAAGAAATCGCTAATGCGGTATTGTTTTTACTTGAAAAACATAAAATCATAGTTGAAGGCGCAGGAGCTGCGAGTGTAGCCACCCTACTTCATCAAAAAATAAATACACAAAATCATAAAAAAATTGGCGTAGTTTTAAGCGGAGGCAATATCGATGCACAAATGCTAAATATCATCATAGAAAAAGGTTTATTTAAATCTTACAGAAAAATGCAAATTCATGTTACTTTAGTAGATAAACCTGGGGCATTATTACACCTTACAGACAGCTTAAAAATAGCCAATGCAAATATAGTAAAAATCGACTATGATAGATTTTCCACCAAGCTTGATTATGGCGATGCGATGATTTCAATTACCCTAGAAACCAAAGGCAAAGAACATCAAGAAGAAATAAGAAAAATTTTAACCCAAAAGGCGTTTAATTTCTATGAAAGTTTTTAATAACATATACGGCTTAAATAAAGCCCATTTGGCGGTGCTAAAAAGTGATTGTATTGCTTTTTAGCCTCAATCTGTTCTTTGAGTTCTTTTTCACTCATTTTTCCTTCTAAAACCTTTAAAACGCTTGCTACGCTTAATCTAATTTGCCCTCTTAAAAAACCATTAGCTTTAAAATGAAAAATGCTAAAATCTTTATAAGCATAAGCTCTAGCAATAAAAATTTCTCTTAAAGTCGTTTTATTATCCCCTCCACTTTTGCAAAAAAACTTTAAATCCTTTTTTCCTACAAAAAAACCCAAAAGCTCATTAGCTTTACCTAGGTCAAATTTAGGATAAAAATGTACATAAGAAGCCATAAAAGGACTATAAGAAGAGTGAGAAAATATATAGCGGTATTCTCTACTTTTTACATCAAATCTCACTTCAAAATCATCTTTTACTTTTTCAATTTTTTTGATATGGATAAAAGGATGGGAAAATTTATTAAGCTGTTTTTGAAGATATTCTAAATTTACAAAATGATCTCCACACTCCACACTAGCTACAGCATAGCTTGCATGTACTCCTTTATCTGTACGAGAAGCCATCAAAAGAGGTGAAACAATACCCAAATGCGATAAGGCACCACTTAAAGCATCTTGAACACCTTTTTTATGAGGCTGAGTAGCAGAACCTAAAAAAGCAGAGCCATCATAAGAAAATATAATTTTTATTTTCATCAATAACGACTCAAAATCATTTTCTTAAAACAATAAGCCGAAACAAATAAACTTAAAGAAAAAATTCCAAGGCAAGCCAAAATTGGAGGTTGAGAAAAAGAACTTAAAAGTCCAAAATATATAGCAATCACTCCAAACATACCTAAATACACATAGCCTTTTTCATAACGATAAGTAACCAAACCAAAACAAAGCGCAAAAAGCGTACTAGCAAGTGGAAACAAGGCTATAGTTGTATAAATCACAAATTCTCTTGCTCTTTGTGGATTTTCGTTTAAATCATTCCAGTATTCATAAAATTTCTTTGTTTGAAGATTGTCTGTATTAAACTGAGTATTTACTACTAAAGTGTCAAATTCTCCACTAAAAATACTTTGACCTTGCTCAAAATTATACATTTTGCCTTGATTCAAGCTAAAAGCAAAGCTATCATCTTTTCTTTGCACATGCGCTTCTTTGGCTATGATAAGTTGTTCTTTATCATCTGTTTTATGTTTAGGGCGATACATAATTATGTTTTCATACTTATCACTATCTTGTTTTTCTATAAAAATCATCCAGTCTAAAAATTTTTGTCCAAATTCTCCTGTTTTGTAGTTAAATTTCACTTGAGTGCTTTTATAGTTTACAAAGTTATCCTGAAGTTCAAATACTATAGGTATCATTACCAAAGCCACAACAAGCATAAAAGCACTAATCAAGCTTGCAATTTTAAGGAAAAATTTTGCCAAAATCATTGGTGAAAATCCCAAAGTAAAAAGTACTATGCTTTCATTTTCCTTAGAAAGCCTAAACAAAGCCAAAGTTAAAGAAATAAAAAAAGATATAGGCAAGGTAAAAATTAAAATTCTAGGCAACATAAATCCATAAAGCTTTAAAAGATCCAAAAAACTAATCTCTATACTTGAAGTAAGTTTTGCAAGTTGAATAAAAAACACCATAGATACAATAGCAAAAAGTACGAAAAATATAGACAAATTCGTACTTAAAAATTGATTTAAAACATATCTTAAACTAAGCTTCATTAGAATAATCCTAAGTTTTTATAAAATAAAACTGCCACAAAAGCGATATTTAAAAAGGGTATCATAGCAAGTTCTTGCTCTTTTATTGCTTTAATTTTAAAAAAAATAAAAAAAGGCAAAGTTAAAATAGAAGCTATAAGTAATACTAAAAATCCATACTCAAAACCTAAAATTCCACCTATACAAGACATAATGATAATATCAGCATCACCCAAATTTTCTAAAATTTCATCTTTTTTTCGGAAATTCATTAGAAAAAAAACCAAACTTTTTAATAAAAAAACAAATCCTCCAAAACTAAAAGCATTTAGCAAAAAACCTCCGCTAAACTCTTTAAAAATCAAAAAATGTAAAATTTCACTTTCCCTAAAGGCGTAAAAAAAAGCAAATAAAAAAGCGCTCCAAAGTAAGATTTGTGGTACGGCTTTGAGTTTAATATCAATTAAAGAAAGCAAGAAAAGATTAAATAAAAATAGAGATAAAAATAAAAAATCATAAAAATTTTGACTTAAAGAATAAGCCAAAATAAGCAAAATTATGCCTAAAATTTCATTGATTAACAAAGAAATAGGCAAATGACATTTGCAAGTTTGACATTTTGCTTTTAAAAAAATATAAGAAAAAATAGGAATAATTTCATAGTATTTTAATTTTGTATCGCAAGAAAAACAAAAAGAGCGCGAGATAAAAAAGGGCTTTTTTTCAATTATCCTACTTGCCAAACTTGTGCAAAAAGAACCCAAACAAGCCCCTAGAATTATTATGAAAAATATCATTTTCCAAAAGTTCTTTCTCTATTTCTAAATTCTTTAATAATCCTTTTAAATTCTCTCTTGGTAAGAGATGGAAATAAAGTTTCACTAAAATAAATTTCAGCATATGAACACTGCCAAAGTAAGAAATTTGAAAGCCTTTTGGCATTTCCAACGCGAAGCATCAAATCCACATCTAAAGGTAAATCTAAATTTTGCGTTAAATTTTCTTCATTTAGCTCAAGTTTTTTTTCAATCACACGCTTAGCAGCTCTTATAATTTCATCTCTTGCACCATAACTTATAGCCAAATTAACACAAAGTGCGTCACAATGCTTTGTTTTTTCTTCAACTAAGGTAATTTTTTCTCTTACTTTATCTTCCAAACGCGATAAATCACCTATAGCTCTTAAACGCACATTATTTTTTTCAAATTTTTCTAAAGCTTCATCTAAACAACGATCTAAAAGTTCAAAAATAAAATCAATTTCATCTTTAGGGCGCTTCCAATTTTCCGTACTAAAAGCAAAAAGGCTTAAATTTGAAATATTTTCCTCCATGCAAACTTCCATCAATTTTTGCATAGTTTTGACTCCTTGGGAATATCCAAGTTTTGCCAAAAAACCCTTAGCCCTAGCCCAGCGCCTATTACCATCCATAACAACAGCAAGGTGTTTTAATTCATTCATTTTTCATCCTTTAAAATCAAAAAGCCTTTTGAAAACAAACAAAGGTTCAATCTTGTTTTCTTGCGATACATTAAAATCTAAATGTTCGTTTAAAAATTTTTGTACCTTGGCAAAAGGTGTAAAAACGCTAACACCTTGTAAATCTATCAAAATTTTCAAAGCTCCAAAAACACTAAAATATAAGTAAATTTCTAAATATTTTGCTCTTTTACGCATTTGAAACAAACAAGATTTATTTTCAAAGATAAAAGGAATATGATAAATATTTTCAAAACTTGCAAAAAGCATTTCTTTTAATATCTGATAACGCTCTATATCTTTACAATCTAAAAGATTTTGTATAATGAATTTTTTATAAGAAATTTTATTCTCTAAAATAGCGATTATCAAAGCCAATCCCTCTTCAAAAGGTTTGAAATTAGGACGCTTTGAAAGATGTTTAAATTGTATAACTCCACCATTTTGCATATAAAGTTCAGCTAAATATTCAACACCAATTTCAAGCTCTATCATGCTTTTGGTTTGAATCTTTTTGTGATTTAACAAAAGCGTATAGTGTCCATAGCCTGATTTAGCCAAAACTTTCATTTGTATAGGCAAGGTAGAATTAATCATACTCATAATTTTTCACACCATTTTACTAATTCAAATGCCAATTTTTCTTTGCTTTGCAAGGTGCTTTTATTTTCATTATTTAAAGTGATAAAATAAAGTTCATTTTGATCGCTTCCAAAATAATTTTTTTGATCAATGATATTAAGACAAATCATATCAAGTTGCTTATCTTTTAAAGATTTTTTCGCATTTTCTAAGGCATTTTGAGAATCAAATTCCATCTTAAAACCTATCTTTTTGCCTTGAAATTTGCAAGTTTTAAGCAAATCTTCATTTAAAGATAAGTGCAAATTTAAACCTTCTAAATGCTCATTTTTTTTAATTTTTCCTTTTACACTTTGAGGGATAAAATCACTCACTGCAGCCGTCATAATCAAAAAGTCATGACTTGAATTTTTATCCAAAAGCTCTTTTAGATCCTTAGAACTTTCAAATTTGCAAAGCTCATAAGGCGTATCAAATTCCACAGAACTTAAAAGTTTTACCCTAGCTCCTAAAAAATAAAAAGCATCAGCTATGGCTTTTGCCATTTTTCCACTTGAAAAATTACTCACACAACGCACATCATCGATCTTTTCTTTTGTGCCGCCACCTGTGATAACTACACTTTTATCGCACCAAAACTTTTCTTTTAAAAGCTCTCTTTTGGTGATATTAAAAATATCCTCAACTTCAGCTAAGGCTCCTACGCCTTCATCTTTACAAGCTAAAACTTTACAAATAGGCTCTATAATCAAAGCTTTATTTTCTTTAAGTATCTTTAAAGAATTTTGCGTGCTAAAATGATGAAACATATTTGTATTTGCCGCAGGAGCAATGATAAGAGGTTTATTTGCTGCGATTAAGGTTTGGATAAAAAGATTATCCGCTATACCAAAAGCAAGTTTATTGATAGAATTAACACTTGCAGGAGCAAATAAAACAAGATCTGCATCCTTGCTAAAAGCTATGTGATTGTTTGAATTTTGCCAACTTTCATTTTCCTCGCATAAAACTTCATCAACCAAGGCTTCAAAACTCATTTTGCTAGCAAATTTTAACAAACCATTAGAAAGCAAAACTTTCACCCTAAAGCCTTCTTTTTTAAACAAAGAAATAAGCTCGTAAGATTTATAAAAAGCTATACTGCCACTAATGGCTAAAAGTACGGTTTTCATTTTTGAAATTTCTTGTAATAATAATCTTTTATCATTTTATGCTCTGCTCTATTGATAAACAAAGCACCTTTTTCTACATTGACACTTACTGTGCTTCCTGCTGCTATGATCACTTCATCTTCGATTTTTACAGGTGCGATAAATTGCGTATCCGAACCTACAAAAACATTTTTTCCTATGATGGTTTTATGCTTTTTTACCCCATCATAATTACATGTAATAGTCCCACAGCCTATATTAGTTCCACTATCTATCTCACAATCTCCCAAATAGCTCAAATGCCCTGCTTTTACGGTATTTAACTTTGCATTTTTGCATTCTACAAAATTTCCTATATGAGTGTTTTTTAACTCACAATTTGGACGCAAATGTGCCAAAGGCCCTACATCGCTATTTTCTATGATGGAATTTTCTATCACGCTTGAACTTTTAACGATAGAGTTTATAATCTTACTTTTACCCTCTATCCTTACATTTTCATATACTTCGCATTCATCTACAAATTCAACATCTGCACCTATAAAAGTGCTTTGCGGTAAATGAAAAATCACTCCCTGTTGCATCCAGTGTTTTTTAATTTTTTCTTGCATGAAATTTTCAGCTATACTGAGTTCAAATTTATCATTAATCCCCATAAATTCATCTTCATCTACAAAAACCGCTTTAATCATCACATCTTTTTCTTTTGCTAGTTTTACAATGTCGGTTAAATAATACTCTTTTGCCGCATTATTGTTATCAATCAAAGGTAAAAGCTCTTTTAAAAGCCTCGAGTCAATCACATAAACCCCAGCATTGCAAGTATTTATCTCTTTTTCTTGTGTATTTGCATCTTTAAATTCAACAATTTTTTCAACGCTATCGTTTTTTATCACCACCCTACCATAACTTTTAGGATCTCTTGCTTTAAAAACTGCTAGATTTAATTTTGCATTATTACCCAACAAAGCTTCCAAACTTGTTTGCTCAACCAAAGGCATATCGCCACAAAGAATCAACACTCTTTCATTTTTAGGCTCAAACCCCCTTAAAGCTCCCGCAGTTCCTGGATAATTTTGCAAGTCTTGCTCTAAAATTTGTGTTTTTGGAAAATGTTCTAAAATTTCTTTTTCAACGCGTTCTTTTTGATGCGATAAAACTACACTTACATCATCACTTAAAGCAAAAGCCTTTTTTAAAATGTGTAAAATCATACTTTTTTGACAAAGCTCTTGCAAAACCTTTGGCTTTTGTGATTTCATTCTAGTGCCTAATCCTGCCGCTAAAATCAAAATAGAAGTTTTCATTTTTTACCTTTGTTATTAAGAAGTCTAAAAGACTATTTTAGCAGTTTAAAGTTAAAATCCTAATACCCTTAAACTAGTTTTTAGTCATCAAAAGATAAAATTTAAATTTCTTTAGTAAAAAACAAAAAAAGGTTTTTAAATTTTGAAAAAAATATTATTATTTTTACTTTTAAGCATGAGCTTATTTGCTGCTGAAGCAACTATTCCTACAGTAAATTTAAGCTTAAGTGCACCCAATACACCTAATCAGCTTGTTACTACTTTAAATATAGTGATTGTTTTAACCATACTTGCGCTCGCTCCAAGTATAGTTTTTGTTATGACTTCTTTCTTGCGTCTTATTGTGGTATTTTCATTTTTGCGACAAGCTATGGGGACGCAAAGTATGCCACCTAATACCATTTTAGTAACCTTGGCTTTAATTTTAACTTTTTTTATCATGGAACCTGTAGCTACAAAATCCTATAATGAAGGTATAAAACCTTATTTAGCAGAAAAAATAGGCTATGAAGAGGCTTTTATAAAAGGAGCAAAGCCTTTTAAAGATTTTATGCTTAAAAATACTCGCGAAAAAGATTTAGCCCTTTTTTATCGCATACGCAATCTACCCAATCCCAAAACCATAGATGATGTTCCCCTTACGGTTTTAGTTCCTGCTTTTATGATTTCAGAGCTTAAAACCGCTTTTGAAATAGGGTTTTTAATCTACCTACCCTTTTTAGTCATAGATATGGTTGTAAGCTCAGTTTTAATGGCTATGGGTATGATGATGCTACCTCCTACTATGATCTCTTTACCTTTTAAACTCTTAATTTTTGTATTAGTAGATGGATGGAATTTGCTAGTGCAAAGGCTTGTGGAAAGCTTTGTAACCTAAGAAGGAAAATCCTTCTTAGAAAAAGAATTCTAAATTATTCTTTTTAAAAGTATCTTTAACATCTTTAAGATATTTTTCTCCTAAAGAATCAAAAAGCCCATCTTTTTTGCTTTCTGCAATAAATTCATCAAGCTCTTTTTTAAGTTTTGCATTGCCTTTTTGTACTGCTATACCCCAAAACTCAGGATTTTCTTGAAAAGGTGCCAAAATGGCTCTAGTTGTATCTTGATGTTTTTGCCAAGTGCGATAAATCGTAAGTTGATCATAAAAAAATCCATCAGCCTTGCCTTGAATCACTTCCAAAATAGCAGCATTTTCTTTATCAAATAAATTAATAGTTGCATTTTTTAAATTTTTAACCGCATATAAATGTCCTGTAGAACCACGCTTTAAAGCCAAAACTTTGCCCTTTTTATCTAAATCTTTGATATTTGTAATATCAGAGTTCAAAGGAGTTAAAATAGCCAAATTTGCCTTAGCATAAGGAATGCTAAAATCCACCACTTTCTTTCTCTCATCGGTAATTGTCATAGAAGACATGATAAGATCTATCTTGGCTGTTTTTAAAGCAGGTATTAAACCATCCCAAGCGATATTTTTTACTACAAGTTTATAGCCGTTTTTCTTTGCAAAAGCTTCTAAAAAATCCACGCTAATTCCACTTGCTTTGCCTGTTTTATCGCTCATTTCAAAAGGCGGATATCCAAGCTCCATTCCTACAACCAAATCTTTTGCACTCAAATTTAAAGCAAAAAAAGAGATAAAAATCAAAATAATTTTTTTCATAATTTCCTTTCAAAATTTTTTGTAAAAAAATTATACTAATTTTATCTTATTTTGTTATTAGCAATTTGTTTCAAACTTAAAAAATTAAAACCTGTAAACCCTAGTTTGTCCTATAAGATTATTTAATCTATCCATTATAGAATCAGCGTAGGAATTAATGGTGCTAGGTTTTGCTTTCCAGCCATTGGCAATGGCTTGTTTAATTTCAGCATCTAAAGCCCAATTACCCATAGCAGATTCTTTAGGAATGTTATTTTCATACATATAAAGTTGCCCTTCTAATTTTCCATTTTTACTAGCTAGATATTTAAATAGACTTGCAAAATCTACTTTGCCTGTCATAATATCACCTATATCTACACTAGTAGTTGAAAAACTCTCTTTAGCCATAGCTGTATTGTAAGCTTCTACTTTTGGATTAAGTGTGGTTTTTGGACTCTCAACAGGTTGTCCACCTTGAGATTTTAAAAAACTCATAAATAAAGCTTCTTTAGAATAACTTCCATCTTCATTTTGTGGATAAACTGACATATCAGGATTAAACTGCCAATCTTCACCTTTAGAAACATTTTTGATTTCTTCTAAGGATAAACCTAAAGTTTTAGGCAATAATCCATCAATCATATATCCAGAATCAGCCCAAAGATCATCGGCTTCTTTTGCTTGTTCAGGGGTTTGATAAATATTTGTAATAGAAGAATTTGAAAAATCTTTTAAACCTGTAATATTCATTCTATTGCTTGGATCATTAAAGTCCATCCATTGCGTTCCACTTACACCATAACCACTAGGCATAGAATTTATATCTGCTTCACTAAAACTTGTTTTATCATTTGGAAAACTTTGACCTAAAGCATTAGAAAAAAGATTATAATATTGTTTTATGGTTTCAGCCATATCGATATTAGTATAATACTCACTTACGCCTAAGTATTCTTTTGTACTTGAAACAACAGGATCATTTTCGGCAGCTTTTTTAATCTCATCTAAAGTAGATTTGTGTATTTTAAAATCTTCAGGAAGTCCTGCAGCTTTGTTAAAATCTTCTCCCATATAACCATCTTTATCTACACTATAACCATAGGCTGTATTAGTAGAAGTATTACTTATATCTGCTTGTTTGTATTTTAGAGTATAAATAGAGTTTTTAAATTCACTTGATATATCATAATTAGGAGAACTTGTCTTACTACTTATACTAAAATTAGTATTATTGCTAGTATTTGTTGTATTAGTAGAATTTA
>NZ_MJXP01000039.1:0-1784 GCF_001762855.1 Campylobacter sp. BCW_6467
AATCGTGCCAGAATGATTAAACAAAATAGAATTAGCTTTGTGTAAATACTTTCCTTATGATTTAATATAAAAAGATTTTTAGTTATAATTTTTCATTTTATATTTAAGGAAAAATTTATAGAATATTTAAAACTTTTACAAAGACGTTGGAAAGAAGCTTATGAAGCTATACCTAAACTTTATGAAACACCCGATGGGTTAATAATAAATTTCACCCTAAGTGAAGATACAGATACTATTCTTTTTAAAAAACCTTGGGAAAATTTTGAATTAGATGATGAAGATAAAGAAGCCAAATGGAGATTAAGCTTTTTTAGCATTAGCGAAGATAAACCTTTAGGATATATTTAGAATATAAAGAAGCTTTAGAGAAATTACAAGATTTTTCTTTAATTCAATCAGAAGAAAGGATTTTAATTAGAGCAATGAGTTTAGAAGAGCTTGAAAGTTTAGAGCTTAAAGGGTGGTAATGCTTCCTCAAGCTATATTTTTAAATAAACTTGTAGAATTTTTATCTGATGAGAATTTAGATATTGTAAATATGAAAAAAGGTGTAGATAAAATTTTTTCTAAAAAAGATTTTTACGCTATATTAGAATTAAATATTAAAATTATGAATATAGCGAAATTAATTTTTAAAAGTGATGAAAAATTAAATATATTATTACCACAAACTTCTGATTATAAGAACACAAATTATTTTCTTCAAGAATTAGAGTTAAAAAAAGAAATGGATGTTAATCTTAATGATTTAAAAAATTGTGATAATAAAAAAATAATAGAAATAATAAAGCAAGAATATCAAAATAATCTGATTAAAGAATTGGATATTAATTCTCAAAAAGAAAAAATCAAAATACTTTTTATTATTAATGAAGTGCCAAAATTTTTAAAATCAATCTATAAAGAATGTGAGTTTAAAGAATATGGATTAGCAAATTATTTGGAATTGGATGAAATTTGGGATTTTTATGAAAATAATATTAGATATTTTACTATTTTAACTCCTATGGGTGCAAATAAAATAAAATTGCGTTTAGAAAATACACAAAACAGCGAAAAAGAACCCAATATCATAGAAGTAAATTTAGATAAAAAATAGATTTTAATAACAAAAATAAGCAATTTCTTTTTCTACTCAAATTTAGACTATTTGTGTTAAAATAATAAATATAAAAATTAAAAACATAGTGAAATTATAAACACCATAAACTCAACCCCCAAAAGGATCTTCAATGTCTCTTAATTCTTATATGAGTCTTAATATATCAAATTCTACTTCAAATCCCCTACCCTTTAAATCACTAAAGCCCTCATCAAAGAAAGTTAGGAGATGAAGTGATTATTTCTTTTTTAGATGATGATATAGATAAACCTTATGTGAGCTCTAGTTTGTATAATGGGGCTAATCCAAGTTTAGTAAATCTTCCTTTTAATGATCATCAAACTTCTCTTTCTTCTAAAACCATAGGTGTTAATGAAGAAGGTTATAATGAACTTACCCTCTCAAATATAAAAGATAAAGAACAAATTTATTTAAAAGCCCAAAAGGATTATGATGAATTAGTCCAGCATAATTTCACTCAAAGAATTTTAAATGATAAAGATTCTATAGTGGATGGAATTTATAATGAAAGGATTAAAAAGATTCATACTCAAACCATAGACTTAGCTAAAAATGTCAATGTAGGAGGAGAATACTTAACTAATGTAGGCTTATCTAAAGATACCATAGTAGGATTAAGCAATACCTTAAATGTAGGAGTAGATAATAAAGTAAGAGT
>NZ_MJXP01000040.1:0-25110 GCF_001762855.1 Campylobacter sp. BCW_6467
ATGACAACCCATATCTACGATTTTTTAGAAAAAAGTTTAATCAAATTTAGCAAAAAAACAGCTTTTGTAGAACCCTTTGCCAAGGAAAGAAAGGAAATCACTTATAAAAACTTTGATCTTTTTTCTAAAAAACTAACCAGTGAAATTTTAAGAAACCTAGGAAATAATAATCCTATACAAGCTCCTGTTTTAATCATCTTGCCTAAAGGGATTGATTGTTTGATTTCATTTTTTGGAGTGGCATTAAGTGGAAATTTTTATACCCTTTTAGATGAGAAAAGTCCTAAAGAAAGAGTAGAAAAAGTTATAGAGGTTTTAAAACCTAAACTTTTTATCACTTCAAAGGATTTAAATTTTAACTTAGATTTGCCTACACTTTATACACAAGACTTTGAAAGTTTTAATATAGATGAGAGTTTAATAAAAACTGCAAAAGAAAAACATATAGATACTAATTTACTTTATGTGCTTTTTACCAGTGGGAGCACAGGCATTCCTAAAGGAGTAAGCATAGCACATAAGAGTGTGATTGATTATACTTTTTGGGTATGTGAGACTTTTAAATTTGATGAGAATGAAATTTTAGCCAATCAAGCACCATTTTATTTTGACAATAGTGTTTTAGATATCTTTTCAAGTGTAAAATCAGGAGCAACTTTACATCTTTTACCTAATCATCTTTTTGCCTTTCCAAATAAAATTTTAGAATGTCTTGAAAAAGAAAAAGTAAGCACTATATTTTGGGTGCCTTCGGTGCTGATTTATTTTGCAAATGAAAAAGGATTGCAAAAATATTCACTAAATCTTTTAAGAAAAATTCTCTTTGCTGGTGAAATCATGCCTAATAAACAGCTAAATATTTGGCGTAAACACTTACCCAATGCTTTGTTTGCCAACCTTTATGGCCCAACAGAAATCGCTGATGTATGTTCTTTTTATATCATAAATCGCACTTTTAAAGATGAAGAACTTTTACCCATAGGCAAAGCATGTAAGAACACAGAACTTTTAGTTTTTGATGAAAATATGAATTTCATAAGTCCTAAACAAATAGACATTAAAGGGGAGCTTTACGTGCGTGGAACTTCTTTGTCTTTAGGGTATTATAATGACAAAGAAAAAACCAAACAAGCTTTTATACAAAATCCTTTACATGATAATTATTTAGATTTACTCTATAAAACAGGAGATATTGTTTCTTATAATGAATTTGGCGAACTTTTATGCTATGGAAGAGCAGATAATCAGATCAAATACATGGGACATAGGATAGAACTTGGAGAAATAGAAAGCATGATAAATTCTCATGCAAGTGTAAAAAACAGCGCTTGTATTTTTAAAGAAGATATCATTTGTTTTTATGAAAGTGAAAAAGAGATTAATGTTAAAGCTTTTTTAAAAGACAAATTACCTTCTTATATGATCCCAAAAAATTTTATTAAAATCGAAAAATTTAAGCTTAATCAAAATGGTAAAATCAATAGGAAAGCCTTAGAAGAACTTGTTTAAATAAATATTTTATAATTTCAAAAAACCAAAGGAGTAAAAATGCAAGAAATCAAACAATTTTTTATCAATATTGGCAAGAGGAATGTTGATGAAAATGAACAAAATTTAGTTAGCGATGGTATTATTTTGGCAGTTTGAATATTTTGAATATCAAGTTTAATAAATAATTAAACAATATCAATAACATTTCAATTTTATGGAATCTAAAAATTTTTAGAATATTCAAAATAGCATTATTTATCCACCACAAATTTAAAATTTATCTATTTTTACTTTCAATAAAAATACAACAGTGTTTTTAAAATTTTAAAAACAAATCTCTTACAATACTCATTAAAAATAGCATTTATAAATCCTTGCAATGATTCCGAAGATTCCGAAACACATAAGCAAATAAATATCTTAATTTCCCGTTATACAATATAGAAAATTTACAGCCTTTTCACTAATCCTACTGATAATATAATGCAAATTGCACAAACATGAATTAAAATTTCACTATGTTACTTGCTAAAAAATAATTACTACTGAAGCAATTAATCATAACCCCCATAAATTTTAGTAATTCACAAACTTTAAAAAATGTTTAACAAGATTTTTCAAAATATTAATATATTTACAATGATTACTATAATAGTATATTGCCCAAACAGAAAAAAATCTTATTTTTTGAGTTCTCCTTCTCTCAAACCTATTTAATTAAACTTTAAACGCAAAATTAACTTTAAGATTGTATCTCATCTAATCTTTTTTTATAAAATAAACAGTAAAATATATCACAGCAACATGAAATTTATATTAGTTCCATAATCACATATTTTGAAAATAAATTTTGACATCATTTTTCATCATTATAACTTACACAATATTCAAGTTTGTTGGTTCTTTTGATGCCTATTTCATCACAAAAATCGATTTCAAGAGTTTGGTTTATAAACGTGCTATTAATCTATAAATATTATAATATATTAAAAAAGAGAAGAAGAGACTATGTTATGATA
Source organism: Campylobacter sp. BCW_6467 (assembly GCF_001762855.1). Lineage (NCBI taxonomy): Bacteria > Pseudomonadati > Campylobacterota > Epsilonproteobacteria > Campylobacterales > Campylobacteraceae > Campylobacter > Campylobacter sp. BCW_6467. The sequence goes on from NZ_MJXP01000040.1 coordinate 2,511, forward strand.
ATTTCGATACAAACTATTCAATCAATTTTCAATAATATTGAACGAACAGATGTTAATGAGAATATGCAAAATTTAATAGAAGATGACATTATTGATAGTATAGATATAATGAAACTTATAATTGAAATTGAAAAAATTTTTAATAAACCCTTGAAATCAAAATACATTACACCTGATAATTTTAAAAATTTTCAAAATATAAAAAATATGCTACAAGAGGCTATGGAATAATTTTAAATTCTGATTATTCTACGAAATATTTACTAAATCTGTTATTATATTTTTTTTCCAAAATATCGTATAAATTTTGAACCTTATTTATAAAATCATTATTTTTATATGCTTCTAAAGTCATAGAATTTAATTCTTGTATACTAAAAAATTCGTATTTCTCATCTTCTGTCATCTCGTCTAAATACACTTCTTTGCCATAATAATCATAAGTATATTTTTTTAAAGCTTCTTCTATATATTCTAAAGTTTTAAAAATAAATATCATAATAGGCTCCCTTTGTAATATTTTTGTACTCTTATTAAAAAGATTCAAAAACTCTTCCTCTGTATTATGTGTAATAGTGCAAAAACTATTTTTTTTATTTTTATAAAAAATATCAAACAATGCACAGGGTTTTACTCCTAAAAAATTACCATCAAAATCAACTTTTGGGTAATAAGGATATAATTTGCAAATCAAAGGTCTTAAATTATGTGGATTACATATTCCGCCTAATGAACATTTTACATAATACACAACTAATTTCTTATTATTTTTTAAATTATAGGCAACTTTACTATAATTTTCAAAATTATTATTTCCGGCTTTAATTAAAGATAAATACTCCGCTTCAATCATTGGTAAAACCACATCATTAGAGGTATTAAATCTAAAATATTTCGCATAAATATTGTGACAACATCCTCCATTGCAAGTCATATAACACTTTGGTGCAAAAATAAATTCCTTATCATGTAAAATATCAAAAAAATTATCCATATTCTCTCCTAATTTGTAATTTCCAATTCGAATTTATCATCCTTATCCTTAAAAATAAAGTTTTTATCTCCACAAGGATAATTGATGATATCTTGTTTAAATTTAAAATTTTTACCATAGAGCCGCCTAATTAATTTTGGCAATTCTTTTTTAAACAAAGCCTTTATAGCAATACCTCCACCATGATTAAAATTCTTTATAAACTTCCCATCGATATTTTTATTATCAATCAGGTTGAACTCTACTTCATATCCTAAAGCTTTATATGCTTGAATTAATTTTATCTTATCCTCTACAGAACTCATTAAATCTGCGCTACTATGGTAGCTTACATAAGTAATCTCTTTATTTTTTTGAACTTGAATTTGCAAATGCGCTGCATTAAGTAAAGCTCTTATAACATAATTTTCAGTTTTGAAACAATAAATAGATTCTGAATTAGTATTCCAATGGGTTTTTAAAAAACAATTATATTGAATATTGTTTTCATATATAATAAATTCACATTGATTTAAATCTCTACCTATTATATATTGCAATAACAACAAAGCTTCACCGGAATTATCAATTATTGCATCCACATGCCAAGGAGCTATTTTTGCTATAAGTAGAGATAAATATCCGCCATATGATACTCCACCATAAATTTTTGGTAAATCTGCAAATTTTGGAAAGCGTTTAACTAAATCTTTTAAAGCATTGATATGATCAATAGCTGCCATAATACCATAATTTTGATATTCATTGTTTGGAGGAATTAATGTTCCAGTAATGATAGCCCTATAGTCATCTTTTTGTTTATTGCATAATTTTAAAGCGTTTATTTTTAAATCCAGTTTTTGTATAAAAACTTTTGCGGTATTTGCATTTAATCCAAAAGTTTCCAAACCATGCTTCTCTAAAGTTTTTTTCAAATGTATCAAATCTTTATCTTGAATTTCTAGTTGTGCACTATAATCAATATCCACACCCATTCTAACTCCAAAACACCAATATACAACATTTATAACAACAGCATCAAATTTTTGAGCGATATAGTGTCTATCAAAATCCATAATAGACATATTCATGTTGGTACCATAAGAACCTATCATAAAAACTATAGCTTTAATATCTTTTTCATTATCATAACTTATGCGGTATTCAAGCTTACTGGTTCTTTTAATACCTAGTTCTACATCATCACAAGAATCAATTTCAAAGGTTTGGTTTATGAGCAATTTTAAGCCTTTTATTTTATTTTAAAGACAATTATACTTAAATTTTAGTAAAATAAAACACAAAAAACGAGGCTTAACTATGAAAAATCTTTGTATCATCCCTGCTCGTGGTGGATCAAAAAGAATTCCTAGAAAAAATATCATTGATTTTCTAGGTAAACCTTTAATCGCTTATAGCATAGAAAATGCTTTAAATTCAGGCATTTTTGATGAAGTAATACTTTCAAGCGATGATGAAGAAATCATAGAAGTAGCCTTAAAATACGGTGCAAAAGCTCCTTTTATACGTGATAAAAAATTAAGCGATGATTATACTTCAAGCACTGCTGTAGTGCAAAATGCCATAGAAATTTTACAAAGCCAAAATAAAATTTATGATCATGTCTGCTGCCTTTATGCTACTGCTCCCTTGTTAAACAAAGACATTTTAAAACAAGCCTATGAAAAATTTATCCAAAATCAAAGCAAGTTTTTATTTGCTGCTACTGAGTTTGAGTATCCTATACAAAGGGCTTTTTATCTAAATGAGAACAATCAAGTTTATATGTTTGATGAAAAACACTATAAAAGCCGTTCACAAGACTTAACAAAAGCTTTTCATGATGCAGGAGCTTTTTATTTTGGTACAAGTAAAGCTTGGCTTGAGGAAGATTTTATGTTTAAACCTCATTCTAGTGTATTCGTATTACCAAGAAATTTAGTTTGCGATATAGACACCATGCAAGATTTAGAATTTGCAAAAATACTTTATAAGGTAAATCATGAAAGTTCTTATTAGAAGCGATAGCTCCAGTCAAATAGGCTTTGGACACATTAAACGCGATCTAGTCTTAGCTAAACAATACGATGATGTAAGTTTTGCTTGTTTGCCTTTAGAAGGCTCTTTGATCGATGAAATTCCTTATCCTGTTTATGAGCTTAGTAGCGAAAGTATCTACGAGCTTATTAATCTCATCAAAGAAGAAAAATTTGAACTTCTTATCATTGATCACTATGGCATCAGCGTAGATGATGAAAAGCTGATCAAGCTTGAAACAGGGGTAAAAATTCTAAGCTTTGATGATGAGATAAAGCCTCATCATTGTGACATTTTACTCAATGTCAATGCTTACTCAAAAGCAAGTGATTATGAAGGTTTAGTGCCTTTTAAATGCGAAGTAAAATGTGGTTTTTCTTATGCCTTAATCAGAGAAGAATTTTATCAAGAGGCCAAAGAAAATAGAGAAAAAAAATATGATTTTTTCATTTGCATAGGCGGAACAGATATCAAAAATCTTTCCTTGCAAATCGCTAGCGAATTACCTAAAACAAAAATCATAAGCATTGCAACCAGCTCTTCTAATCCCAATCTTAAAAAATTACAAAAATTTGCAAAATTACATAGTAATATTAGATTATTTATCGATCATGAAAATATTGCAAAATTGATGAATGAAAGCAATAAACTCATCATCAGTGCAAGTTCTTTAGTCAATGAAGCCTTACTCTTAAAGGCAAATTTTAAAGCTATTTGTTATGTTAAAAATCAAGAACCTACAGCAACTTGGCTTGCTAAAAAAGGCTATGAAGTGGAGTATAGGTATTGATAAAACTTAAAAATTTCACAGAACTTAATTCTCAAGAAATAGAGCTGATTTTTAAATGGCGTAATAATATTTATATTAGTCAATTTATGAAAACAAAACAAATTGATTTTGAAGAGCATTTAAGATTTATAAGAAACTTGCATCAAGATTCTAATAAAAAATATTTTTTAGTTTTTCAAGATGAACAGATTATCGGCGTGATTGATTTTATTAATATCACAACCAAATCTTGCGAATTTGGACTTTATGCAAAACCTGATTTAAAAGGCGTAGGACAAATTTTAATGAATGAAATTATAAGATACGCTTTTGAAATTTTAAAAGTAGATACTCTTAAAGCCTATGTTTTTAAAAATAATCACAAAGCTTTAAAATTATATCAACAAAATCATTTTACTATTTATGATGAAGATAAAGATTTTTACTATGCTTACCTAAAGCAATCTCACTGCAAAACCTTGCTTAGTTAATTCTTCTTTTACATCTTTAGGGGTATACTTAGAAAAATGAAAAATATAAGCTCCTGCTAAAGCATCAGCACCCAAATTTAAAGCCTTAACTCCATCACTTGGATTGCCAAGTCCTCCATTGATAATAAGAGGAATTTTAAGTTTATTTTGAAAGATCTTTAAAAGTTCTAAATCATAACCCTTTGCTTTTCCCTCAAAATCCACAGAAGTTAAAAGAAGCTCTCCAGCACCTTTTTTTTCATATTCTAAAGCAAGTTCTAAAGGACTTTTTTCAAGCAAATTTCCCCTATCATAAACACAAAGTTGATCTCCTTTTCTTTTAACATCTATAGAACAAACTATACATTGAGAACCAAAACGATTCGCCGCTTTACTTATAAAATCCATATCTTCTAAGGCTTTAGAATTGATAGAAATTTTATCCGCACCTAAATTTAAAATCTTTTGTATATCTTCAAGGGTTTTTATACCACCGCCTATAGTTAAGGGCATAAAGCATTCTTTAGCAAGATCTTCTATACTATCAAAGTCTATCTCACCACTTTTTGAAGCATCTATATCTAAGATAATAAGCTCATCAACATTACGTGCATTATAAATTCTCATCGTTGAAGTTAAATGCCCGATGGTACGAAAATCTTTAAATTCTATACTTTTAACAAGTTGAGAATTTTTTAATAACACACAAGGGATAATTCTAGTTTTTAACATTTAAAGCCTTATAAAATTTTCCAAAAGTTTTAAGCCTAAATTTTGACTTTTTTCGGGATGAAACTGCGTCGCAAAAATATGATCTTTTTGCAAAGATGCGACAAATTTATGTCCATATTGTGCCTTAGCACTTACAAACTCATCTTTACATTTCACATAAAAAGAATGCACAAAATAAAAATCACTCCTATCTTCTATACCTTGATATAAAGGCTCTTGTTTTAAAATTTCAAGTTCATTCCAACCCATGTGTGGGATTTTTAAATTTAAATCCTCTTCAAATTTGACTACTTCGCCTTCTATAAAACCAAGTCCTTCGCAAACCCCACCTTCATAACCCCTTTCTAAAAAAAGTTGCATTCCTAAACAAATGCCTAAAATAGGTTTTTCTTGTACTAAAACTTGCTCTTTTAAAGCTTCTATAAAACCAAGCTCTTTTAAATTTTTCATCGCTTCTTTAAAAGACCCCACTCCAGGTAAAAGCAATTTATCGGCTTTTTGCAAATCTTTTGGATTTTTAGCTATGAAATTTGTAACTCCTATTTTTTCAAAAGCCTTAGCAACGGAGTTTAAATTTCCTGCCTTGTAATCAATGAGTGCTATCATTTTAAAACACACTCGTCTTTTCTTACCAAAGAACCATCATAATCTCTTATAAATTTACCATTTTCATCGCGTTTAAAGATTTTTTTATTGGTAAAAGAATCTACGATTTTTTGAAATTCTTCTTCACTAAAACCGCTAAATTCAAGGTATTTTTTAATAGCCTTTTTAGGGGGTTTGCCATCGTATTTTTGCACCAAACGCACCCCTTCTTCACGACTGATATAACCTAAACGAATATCCAAACAAGCATTATCCGTTGCTCTACCAAAGCCATATTTGCAGTATTTTAAATAATCATGCACATGATTAGAATAACAATCTAAATTTTCAAAATTTTCATAAGTAGTCTCAACAGGATGATCTAGAGTTGAAAAACCATATTTTTTAGAAATTTCAAGAATTTTTTTATAATCCCATTTAAAATAATACCCTAAAAATAGCCCAGTAACCCCTACTTTTTGAAGTTCTTCATCGCTTGGATAAGTATATAAAAACAAATCTTTTTCAGTGATGCCATTTACCCCAAGCATATCAGAAGCACGATTTCCTAAAAGCCCGCCAAATTCTTCAAGCCACTCTCTGCCTAAAATATTTTTATTTTTACTACTCGCAGGACCACCATACTCTATCTGCGGACTTTCTCCCCAAATAATCAAAGGCACTCCAAAATTTACCGCTATGCGTGGAACAGAAGTAAAAATTCCCAAATGGTTTTGCCACTCATTATCCCCTGTTCTTATAAAAGCTTCACGGGCAAGTTTTTGATAAACTTTTGGATCACGCTTGATATGGATCAAATCCACGCCCAAATGATTTAAATTGTCTAAATTTTTGCGCCCTATTTTCGTAGGCACACTAGGCTCAAAACACACACACAAAGGATTAAGTCCAAGTTCAAGCATTTTAACCACTTGAAAAGTAGAATCTTTTCCACCGCTTACTCCGATAACGCAATCATAAACAGGATGTTTTTTGTATTTTTTTACAAGCTCAAAAAATTCTTTTTCCCTTTCTTGCCAATTGATTTTTTGATTTTTAGCTTCTTGAGAACGACAAGCATCACAAATTCCTTCTTCATCAAAATGTAAATCAGGCTTGGTATCTGGCATTACACATTTTTTACAGAATTTCATTTTTCCCTCAAATATTAAAATATACCAAGTAATATTATCTATACTTTGTATAATTATATTATAAATATTTTGTTATAATAAAAATAAAATAACAAAAATATAGAAAGTTTTCATGAAAAACAAACATTTTTTTATTATTGGCGGTGGTGATTTACAAGCAGATTTAGTGTTACATGCAAAAAAAGATTTTATCACTCATGTTTTTGATTATAATGAAAATTGTTTTTGCAAAGATTTAGCAGATTATTTTCATCCTATTTCTATTGCTGATAAAGAAAAAATTCTGGAATTAGCTATCAAATTTAATATAGTAGGTATTGCTACTGCTGCTACAGAACTTGGAAATTTAACAGTATGCTACATTGGAGAAAAGCTTAATCTTGGAACTAATTCTTATGAATGTGCTAAAAATACTACAGATAAAAGCTTAATGAAAAAAGTATTTGAAAGAAACAATATCAATCATGCTAAATACTTTATACTCAAAGATGAAAAAGATTTAGAACAAATTGCTAATTTCCCTGTTGTTGTAAAACCAAGCGATAGAAGTGCTGGAAGAGGAGTTGTAAAAGTATTTGATAAAGAAAATTTAAAAAAATATTTTTACAAAGCTAAAGATTTCTCTTATAATAAAATCGTTTTAGCCGAAGAAGTTTTAAAAGGTAGACAATTTAGTGTAGAAACTATAAGCTCTCATGGTAAACATCAAATTATAGCTATCACAGAAGAATATTTACGAGAAGGCGAATTTGCAAATGATTTTTTAGAAACACAGCATTTGATTCCTGCTAGGATAACTCATCATGAAAAAAAAATTATTCAAAATGAAATTATTAAAGTTCTAAATGCTTTTAAAATTAATTTTGGAGCTTCACATATAGAGATTAAACTTCATAACAATATAGTTAAGATTATAGAAATTGCAAGTAGAATGGGAGGTTGGCGTGATGTATTAGCATATCATTCTTATGGCATTGATTATTTACAACTCTTAATTCAAAGTTCTTTAAAACAAGAATTGAAAAAAGTAAATACAAAAGCTAAAAATTTTTGTCTGGTTAAAATGATTTTTACCAAAGAAGATTATTTATTTTATAAAAAAATAAAATCACTATATCCTGAATTTATCATTAAAGAAAAAATTCATTTTAATAATGTAGAAAATTTTGATTATTCTTCATCGCTGATGGATTCTAAGGGTTATTATTATATTAAAATAAAATTAAATGAAGATATAAATGTATTTTTACTAAACAAAATTTAATATTTTATTTATAATTAATATTTTTGCATTATTAATATCAAAATCATCTTTTAAAACAATATGACTTTTTTTGGGTAGTTCTAAAATTTGATCAATACCTGCCATGTTTTCTATCTTATTTTTAAAAAATTTTTTACTATCTCTTTTTTTTCTTATTTCAAAAGAAACATCTAAAAAAATTTCCAAATAATTTTGAAAACTATTTCTATTAAATTCCCTTATCGAATCAAACATAGAAATTGTGGATAAAATCACTATAAAACCTTGATTATATAACATTTTGGCAATTTTTACATAAAACATTGCCATTTCCATGCGATTCTTAATATCATAATTGGCATTATTTATACAAGCCCTCAATTCATCGCCATCTAGCAATATGGGATAAATATTTTGCAGTATTAATTCTTTTTGTAATTCTTTTGCCAAAGTTGTTTTACCACTTCCACTTAATCCCGTAATATAAACTAAAACTCCCGACAAAAAATCTCCTTTAAATGTAATAAATTTTTAGGACGACCTAAGTTATCACGCGTCTGACGTTTAACTTTTATTTCTAAAAATATCAAACCTTTTTGCTTTTTAATATTCTTGAGTATTCTTTTAAGTTGTGTAATTGTGGCGACAGAATAACTATAATCATACCCGCAAATTTTTAACATTTTTTTTAAATTTGTATTCGATATATGAGTTCTTTGCCCTCCAACACTATCATGCATTTCATTATTAAAAACAATATGCAAAAAACTAGCACCTTTAAAATTTAAAATTCCACCCATATGCATAATTAATGCTCCATCTCCATCCAAACAAACAATACGTTTTTTACTATATCTAGATAAAATAAAAGCTAAAGAATTAGCATGTCCCATAGAACCTACTACCAAAAAATCATTTTCATGTGTTTGGTTTTTATTTTTTCTTAGTTCATAACATTCTCTCGAAATCATGCCTGTCGTAGTAACAAATTTTGAATCTTGAAAAATATCCTGAATTAAAGCAATAGCCTCCTCTCTAAGAATGGCAAAATTGTTATTTTTTATATCATTGTTAGAATATTTGCTAAAAGTATTTTTTTTGATCAAAAAAGCAATAATTTTTTTATCGTTAAAACTTTGTTCAATTGCCTTATTTATTTGTTTTTTTGCGACAGCAATATTCTGAGATAAATACAAAGTTTTTATACCGCAAATCTTTAAAATTTTTTTACTTATCTCCCCGTGTTTTAAATGCTGAGGCTCATCGTCTACTCCTCCTCTTAATCCTATAAATAAAATTAAAGGAATTTGATACACCGTCTTATCTGCAAGAGATAAAAGTGGATTTAAAGCATGACCTATACCTGAATTTTGCATATATATCAAAGGTATTTTCGATGTAGCTAAATTATATGCAATTCCAAACGCTACAGCTTGTCCTTCATTAGCGCAAATATGAAAATTTTCTCTGAATTTTTTTTCCAACGCTTGATTTATGTATTTTAAAAGACTATCTGGAACACCAGCTATAAAAGAAAAACGATCCTGTAAAAATGAAGCAAATTTTTCAGAATCAATCATTCATTGCCTTTAATTAAATTAATTAAATCCAAAGCAGAAATATAATCTTTATCCGCTTCAGCCGAACTTTTATTTTTAAGAATAGACAAAGCAGTATTTTGCATTGCTGTATATGCGGATCTTAATAATTGATTGGCATATACTACAATATTAACTCCAGCTTCTTGTAACTTCTTTTCGCCAAGTGATGGATAATTTGTAGGAACAACCATTAATGGTTTTCTATCTTTAAAAGTATTATATTTTTTGCAAAATTCTATAATTTCGCATCCATCTTTTTTTCGAGAATGAATCATAATACCATCAGCTCCAGCATCAATATAAGCTCTAGCTCTTGAAATTGCATCATTCATACCTTGATTTAAAATAAGACTTTCAATTCTTGCAATAATCATAAATTCTTCACTAAGTTGTGCTTTTTTTCCAGCTTGAATTTTTAAACAAAAATTTTCAATAGAATCTTGAGTATGTTTTATATCATTACCTTCGCAAAGAGAGTTTTTCTTTAAGCCAATTTTATCCTCAATAACCACTGCACTCACGCCAAGTCTTTCTAATCGTTTTACCATAAATGTAAAATGTGGAATTTGTGATCCTGTATCGCCATCATAAATTATTGGTTTTGTTGATACCTCTAAAATATCATTGACTGTAGCTATTCTTGAAGTTAAATCTACAAATTCTATATCAGGTTTTCCTTTAGAGCTCGAATCAGTTAACGAACTAAGCCATAAAAAATCAAACTCTTGATTAATCTCATTTTCATCTTTGTAAAATGTATTTTCAATAGCTAATGCACTAATTCCACTATGTGATTCTATACCCCTTATAAGACTTTTAGCATTCATACATTTTCTTAAAGAACCTAATCTATTTTGAGGCAAAATTCCAAATTGCTTTAAATCTTTATTAAGTTTTGTAGAAGAAATATTTGGAGTATATTGCGGTTCTATAACCTTTCCTCCCCAAGTTTTCATTAAATCAATAGCTTTTTTTCTTGAAGAATTTAATGGACCTTCATTCCAATCACTACCATGAACCATAAAATCAGGTTTGTATTTTAATAAATTATTGTCATAATCTTTTTCATTTTGAATAACAACTTCATCAACACCTTTTATAGATTCTATAAGTTGTTTGCGCTGTTCAAAATTCATAAAAGGCACTCTTTTATAACTTGCAATAGCTTGATCTGAAAATAAACCTATCATAACATAACCAAGCTTTTGAGCCTCTTTAATTATATTTAAATGACCTGGATGAATAATATCTGCAGCCATAGGTACATAAACTAACTTTTTGTTCATTTTGATTATCCTTTAAATAAACATGTATCACATAATTTTGTTTTACTTAAATCACCATTTCTATGTGCCTCTCTCAAATCTTCCATAGCTTGAGAATGCCATATATTATAAATATTATCTGTATTAATATTACCTACAGCAATATGTTTAGCACGATGACTTGCACAAGGAACTACAAGCCCATCTCCATGAATAAATAGAGATTCAAAAGGATAAGAACAGCACTGTTTACCTGCTATAGGGGCATCTGAAATAGCGATACTTCTTTCATCATCAAATGGAGAAATTGGAACATAACGCTGAACGGAAACATAATCAACTTTATCTACCCAATAATTTTTAAAGTCTTCAAGTTCATGTTTATTTTTCTCTTGTAAAAGAAAACTTACCCTTACAATAGGCAACTCTTGACCCATTTTAGCCTTAAGATTTAAAAAATTCTCTATATTTCTAACAACATTTTTAAAGTTTAATCCTAACCTAATTTTTTTATAAGTTTCCTCCGTAAAAGCATCAATACTAAAATTCATTCTTGTAATCTTAGTATTAAGCAGTTTTTTACTCATTTCTTCATCTAGAAGTGAAGCGTTGGTATTAAAATGAATATCCATTATGCTGTCTTTTTTACTAACATAGCAAATTCTTTCTATAATATCAGGATCTAAAAGTGGTTCATTAGTCTGAGACATACCGACAGAAGGACATTTATATACATCACATTCATCAACAAGTCTTTTAAAAGTTTCGATTGGCAAATATCCATTATAATAATAATCATTCCTTAAGTCTGCATGACCATGAACACACATAATACATCTGGCATTACATTTAAATTGATTTTCAAAACGAACAAATAAAGGAAAATCATTCAAAATCTGTTTAGACGCATCTGACCATTTTTTTCTATAATCTAACCATTTTTGTCCATAATACTTTACAAAAATTGCATCAATATCTTTTTTTGAATTATTTACAACTCTTCCTGCTGAAGTAGATTCTGCTTTAATTTCTCCCATTGCATTTCTCCTTAAAATCTAAATTTTGATTCCTTTTTAATTCTATAAAACGATATATAACATCCAACAAATATAAAAACGATACAATATAAAATAACAAAAATACTTCATCAATAATTAAAAATAAGCTAACCAAGGTCAACATTAAAGAACAATCTATACCTAAAATAAAATTTCTATCAAGAAACCATTTTTTAATTCCAAATCTTCTAATTTTCTTTAAAGACCTAAGCTTTTTTGAAAAATAAAACATTCCAAATGCATTATGAATATTCATACAAATTATAGTCATAAAAGCTAGATATAAAGGTAAATTAGCACCTAATGCTATAAAAATAAAAATTGCATTAAAAAATACATTATCATTAAAACGATCAAGTCTTGAACCTATATAAGTTTGCTTATTTGTATATCGTGCAAGCATACCATCCGTATGATCAATTAAAGCGTATATTTGAATTAAAATTGCACTCACTAAAAAATACTCAAAATATAAAAAATATAAAGTAATAGGGAAAATAATAGTATTTAATGCAGTAATAGCAATAGGATGTATATTTATCTTGGCCAAAAATGGCAAATATCTACGTGCAAGAATAATTCTATAAAAATACTCTATTATATACATACTTTTTACTTCATTTCTTTGTCTTTTTTTTAATCTCTCATCTAAATTCATCAAAATAAACCTTATTTTTTCAAGATTATCAAAAAGCTTTCATCTGCAAAACTATCATTTGCATAACTTGTTTTTAAACGATTAATCTCTATATTTTTAAAATCTTTAAAAATCCTTTGCACTTCATCTTTATCAAAAAAATACATTTGCATGCCATCTTCACAGCTTGCAGATCTATTTTTATCACTTTCTTGAATAATAACTTCATATTTTGACTTTTTCTCATTATTTTTATAACGATAATCATCCATATTTCTTACAGCAACATAGGCCATAGAACCTTTTTTAAGGACTCTATAAATTTCTTTAGTTGCTTTTTCTATCACCTCTTTAGAATTGTAATAAAGTACCCCATAACAAAGCAAACCATCAAAACTTTCATCTTCATAAGGAATATTATCTACACTTGAAACTTTTAAATCTGCTTGAAGATTGTATGTTTTTAAAAGCTCTTGAGCGGCTTTAACTCCATTTTCTGAGTAATCTACCCCAAAAGCTTTAAAGCCATTTTCTGCTAAAAATTTAACATGCCTTCCTGCACCACACCCTAAATCTAAAATTTTATCTCCTGATTTAAAATTTCTAAAAACAAAACTTACTAAATCGTTACTAGGGTAACGCGGTTGATGTCTTTTATCTGCATGCAATTTGTGCCATTTTTGTTGAATCATATTTTACCTTTTTTACAAATTTTGCATAATTATATCGACATTTTTAAAAATTTCTTTCTTGCTTATTTTTTCATCAAGCCATAAATTGATCAATTGATGAGATAAAATTTCAGCATTTTTTAAAATCTTACTTTGAAAAATCCGATGAGAAGGAATATACCAAGAAGAACAATCAATTCTCAATAAACGCAATCTTTCAAGCAGTTTTTCCCTATCTCCTAAATATCTAAGAGTATAACGCCAAGAAATACAGTTATGACTTAATTTAGGATGAATAATATCTCGATGAACTAAATTTTCTTGATAAATTTGCATTTTTTCTCTACGATTTTTACAAATCATTTCTAGATTATTAAGTTTAGTTTTTAAATTTCCATAATTTTGTGCTTTAAAAACCAAAGTATAATCCAAAATCAAAGATTTTAGCTTAGAAAAATAATGTAAATCTTTAGAATCCAAAGCATAATATTTTTGCCTATATTCTTCAAAAAATATTTTAAAATCCTTAAATTCCAAGTGCTCATTCATTATATATAAATCCTGTAAAATTTCTTTAGAGTAAACAAAAATTACCCCCCCCCATGAATTATTTTCCAAAAATTTAGTATGACCAAAACTTAAAATACTTGCATGAGCCCTAAAATCTATCTTATAAGTTTGTGCACAATCTTCTATAATAAAAATATCATTTTCTAAGCAAAACTTCCAAATTCTCTCATCACAAAAATGTCCATAAAGATGAACCAAAACTAAAGCATCATAGGAATATTTTGTATATAAAGCAACACAACTTTCATAATCTAAAGTATAATTGCATAAAGAAACATCGATAAAAACAAGCTCGCAACCCGCCTTAAATGCTGCACAAGAGACCTGAGGACACACGAGAGAAGGAATAGCAATTTTATTTTTTCCTTGTTTTTTTAAATAAGAAAAAATCAAATACAAAGCACTCGTTCCAGATCCTGTATAAAGGAGATTTTCATGATTAAATTTAAAAGAAAGAAGTTTTTCTATTTCACACAAATCCAACCCTTAAATAAAAAATTGTATAATTTTACCGATATTTAGTTTAATTTTTATAATATTTTAGGAATTAAAACATGCAAATAGGAAATTTCAACACCGATAAAAAAGTTTTTATCATCGCAGAACTGAGTGCAAATCACGCAGGAAGTCTTGAAATGGCACTTAAAAGCATAAAAGCTGCTAAAAAAGCAGGAGCTGATGCGATAAAAATCCAAACTTACACTCCAGATAGCCTTACACTAAATAGCGAAAAAGAAGATTTCATCATCAAAGGAGGGCTTTGGGATAAAAGAAAACTTTATGAGCTTTACGAAAGTGCAAAAACTCCTTATGAATGGCATTCTCAAATCTTTGAAACCGCACAAAATGAAGGCATACTTTGTTTTTCAAGTCCTTTTGCCAAAGAAGATTTAAAATTTCTAAAACGCTTTGATCCCATAGCCTATAAAATTGCTTCTTTTGAAGCTAATGATGAAAATTTCGTGCGTTTAATCGCCAAAGAAAAAAAACCTACTATCGTTTCAACGGGCATTGCTACAGAAGAAGAACTTTTTAAAATCTGTGAAATTTTCAAAGAAGAAAAAAATCCTGATTTGATCTTTTTAAAATGCACTTCAGCTTATCCTGCCACCATAGAAGATATGAATTTAAAAGGCATAGTAAGTTTAAAAGAAAAATTTAATGTTGAAGCGGGACTAAGCGATCACAGCTTTGGATTTTTAGCCCCTGTTATAGCAGTAGCACTTGGAGCTAGAGTGATAGAAAAACATTTTATGTTGGATAAAAATATAGAAAGTGAAGACAGTAAATTTAGTCTTGATTTTGATGAATTTAAAGCTATGGTAGATGCGGTTAGACAGGCCGAAAGTGCTTTAGGCGATGGTAAGTTAGACTTAGATGAAAAAGCTCTTAAAAACCGTGTTTTTGCAAGAAGTTTATATGCAAGTAAGGATATCAAAAAAGGTGAAATGTTCAGCGAAGAAAATGTAAAATCCGTGCGTCCTTCTTTTGGACTACATCCTAAATTTTATCAAGAAATTCTAGGAAAAAAAGCTACTAAAGATATAAAATTTGGCGATGCTTTAAAAGAAAGTGATTTTAGATGAATAAAAATCTTTTTTTAAAAAACACTCAAGCCTTATTTGAAGTTGATCAAATTTTAGCGTATAAATTACGTGCTTTAAAAAAAAACGATTTTAAAATACAGCAAAATGAAAATGGAATCAATTTTATAAAAGATGATACCGCACTTTATAAAAATCCTAATCAAGAGCTTTTAGAAAATTTAACTCTTTTTAAAAGCGAGTATGAAAAATATCCTGTATTATTTTTCTATGGTTTTGGAAATGGTATGTTTTATAAAGCTTTATGTGAGAATAAAAACCATAAACACATCATCGTTTTTGAAGATGAGCTAGAAATTTTAGCTCTTGCTTTTCATTTGTTTGATTTCAGCAAAGAGTTAAAAAATGAACATTTAATACTCTTTCATACCACAAGCATTACCACTGCACAACTTACAACACTTTTCATGTATGAATACATACAAAAAAGTGTGAAAATTTTTAATCTTTTTATACATAGCGATTTTTATCTTAAATTCTATACTCATCAAATACAAGAACTTAACAAAAAGCTTATTGAAAATATTCGCTTTATCGTTTTAGCTAAAGGAAATGATCCTTATGACTCGATCATCGGTATCAAACACATGCTTAATAATCTTCACAAACTTTTAAACCATGGAATTTTTCAAAATTTTTTAAAAGAAAGAAAACAAAAAGTTAAAAACGCCATCATTGTTTCAACAGGACCTTCTCTTATCAAACAATTGCCTTTACTAAAAAAGTATGCAAATAAAGCCACTATATTTTGTGCTGATAGCGCTTATCCTATTTTAGCAAAACATGATATAAAACCTGATTATGTTTGCATGTTAGAAAGAGATGATATAGTTTCTAAATGTTTTGATAATGATTTTAAAGAATTTGATAAAGGAATTTTATTTATCCTAGCTTCAGTGGTTCATAAAGAAGTTATTGAATTTCTTGAAAGAAATAATAGAGAATATATGCTAGCGCACCGTCCTTTGCACTTTGCTGTATCTTTAAATCTTAAAGAATTTGGTTATATTGGAGTTGGAGCAAGTGTTGCTAATATGGCTTATGAACTAGCCGCAAGTCTAAGGCATGAAAATATCATTTTCATAGGACAAGACTTAGCTTACGCAGAAGATGGAAGCTCTCATCCAAGAGAGCATATCTATGGAAATGAAGGAGAGAAAATACGCGGTGAAGTTTATACGCTTGCTTATGGAGGAGAAAAACAAGTAAGAACTCAACTCACTTGGAACTTGTTCCGACAAGCCTTTGAAAAAGATATTTTCTGGGCAAAAGAAAAATTAAAAATCAACACCTATAATTGTACCGAAGGGGGTGCTAGGATAGAAGGAACCATAGAAAAACCCTTTAAAGAAGTATGCGAGACCTTACTTAAAGAAGATCTTAAAAAACCTTTTGATCTGCCTAAAATTTTAGAAAAAAATGAAATTAAAAATAAATTTTTACAAACTCAAAAACTTCTAATTAAAAATGTCGAACAAAGTGAAAAATTTATAAAAAAATGTCAAAATGAACTAAAAAAACTTGACTTTGAACTTAGTAAATCTCAACTTAATTTACAAACTCTAATAAAAATTAAGCAAAACCTTTTAATTTTTTTTAAGAATTTTAAAAGATTAAAACTTTTTAATGAGCTCACTCAAGCTATATATTACCATAATGAATGTGAAATTATGTATTACGAAGTTTTAAATGATTTAGAACAAAATGAAAAAATTAAAGACTTTTTAACCAGTCAAGAAAAATGGTGGCTACAAAGCTTTGAGTATTTAAATACTCAAAACCAAATCATAAAAGAAGCTTTAAAAAAATACAAAAATGACGATATTTTAGTAAAATAAAAAAAGGAGGCTTATGAAATTCAATAAAAATCAAACCATACTTTTTAATAAAAATCTAGATTCACTAAATAATCCCACCTTAAAAGAAAAATTAAAAGAATTATCAATCACTCATTATGAGCTTATCTTAGGCAAAGATAACTTAGATATCAACCTAAAAGATACTAAAAATCATACTTTTCTTTATAAAGATACGATAAAAGAACTTGATATTATGTTAAAAACCTATAATGAAAAATATCTTTTATATCCTGTGCTTTATTTTTATGGTTTTGGAAATGGAATTTTATTTAAAGCACTTTTAAAAAATAAATATCATAAACATATAGTTGTTTTTGAAAAAGAATTAGAAATCATTAAAATTATCTTTCATCTTTTAGATTTTTCACAAGAATTAAAAGAAAATAAGCTTTTAATTCTTGATGTTAATTCCTTGGAATTTCAAGATTATTATGATTTGTGTTCAACTAGTCCTTTTTTTGAATTTTCTAGAACTTATTTTTTAGAACTTAGTAGCGACTATTATGAAAAAGATCAAGAAGAAATATTAAATTTAAATAACAATCTTATGAAAAATTTTAAAAATGCCATATTAAAAAATGGCAATGACTCAAAAGATGCCTTACAAGGCATAGAACAACTTATTTATAATCTTCCAGTTTTATTAACCCACGCTCCTTATCAAAATTTACTCAAACAAAGAGCAAATCTTAGTAGTACCGCCATTATCGTTTCAACAGGACCTAGTCTTTCTAAGCAATTAAACACTCTTAAACAATATGCTAATAAAGCAACCATCATAGCAGCTGATGCCTCATATCCTATTTTAGCAAAACATGGTATAAAACCTGATTATGTTTTATCTTTAGAAAGAATTTTATCAACCTCTAAATTTTTTGATAATAATTTTGGTGATTTTGATAAAGATATTTTATTTATCACAACTCACTTAACCCATCCTCAAACTATAAAAAATTTGGAAAATAACAATAGAAATTTTATGTTATCTTATCGCAAAACACATTTTACACAATACTTAAAAACAAATTGTTTTGGTGATTTAGTTGAAGGGCATAGCGTAGCTCATATAGCTTATGGATTAGCCGTGTTTTTAAAACATAAAAATATTATCTTCATAGGACAAGATCTTGCTTATGCAGAAGATGGAAGCTCTCATCCAAGTGAACATATTTATGGAAATTATGATGCTGTAGATAAAAATAAAATCACTTATCATTTAAAAACTCTAGCCTATGGTGGCAAAAAAATGGTTTATACTAAAGAAGGGTGGAATCTATTTCGTCATACCTTAGAAAAACATATATTTCAAACAAAACAATTAAAACTCTGCACTACTTACAACTGTACTGAAGGGGGAGCTAGGATAGAAGGGGCTATAGAAAAACCTTTTAAAGAAATTTACGAAACTTTGCTTAAAGAAGATCTTAAAAAACCTTTTCCCAAAGTAGAAGCTTTAAACAAAGATAAACAAGATGAATTATTATTAAAAAGCTATTATAAAATTTATAAAAGCATAAAACATTGTAAAGATTTTTCAGATGAACTTTTAAAATCTTATAAACACATCCTAGAAAGTTTTTCAAATCTTAATTTAATCTCAAATTTAAATGAAGGTAAAGAAATACTTGATTATCTCATACAAGAAATTGATAAAATCAAAACTAAACTTGAAGATGGAAAAAATATGCTAGATCTTTATGAAATTTTAGGTCCTCTTTTAACTCAATTTGAACTTAATTTGGCAAGGATTTATGTCTTAAATCCAAAAACCCCAGAAGATTCTTATAACAAATCTTTACTATGGGTGAAAGAACATATAGAATTTTTTGATATGGTTTATGAACATATCAAAGCTCAAGAAAAAGCTTTGATAGAAAATATCACTCCTTTAGAAAATGAATTAATGCAAAGAAATTTAGAAAAATACAAAAGGAAAATAAAAAATGCAAAATGAAATTTTTGATAAAAACATAAAAGCTATGGGTGGTAAAGAATATGATGAACTTAAAGAAAAATTAGTCAAAATAAAAGAACTTAGAGAATTTTCTTATACTTTTGGTAAAGATAATTTAGATATCAATATCATTCAAAAAAGAAATTTAAAAACAATTTATAAAAACCCTTTAAAAGAATTAGAAGAAAAAATTGAATTTTTCAAAGATTATAAAAGATATCCAGCTTTGTTTTTTTACGGCTTAGGAAATGGAATTTTATACAAAGCCTTGCTTCAAAATGAAAATCACAAAAGAATTGTTGTTTTTGAAAAAGAAATTGAAATTATTTTTATAGTTTTAAATTTACTAGATTTTAGTGAAGATTTAAGAAAAGGAAGATTGATTTTAATCTACACATCTTACATGAACTATACTAAAGCAGATAGTATATTTTCTTTAAAGGAAATTAATCGTTTTTTTAAAATTTACAATTTGCACTTACATTCTAATTTTTATAAAAACTACAAAGAAGATATATTAAAGATCAATACTTTAAATTTAAAAGCTATTAAAAACATAAGCTTAAGACATGGAACTGACCCAAAAGACGCAATGCAAGGCATAGAACAATTTGTAAAAAATATCCCAAAAATGATCAACCATCCAAGTTATAAAACCTTACTTCAAAAAAGAAAAAATACTAAAAATGAAAATGTAGCCATCATAGTTTCTACAGGACCTAGTCTTGAAAAACAGCTTCCTTTACTTAAGCAATATGCAAACAAAGCAACTATTTTTTGTGCTGATAGTGCTTATGCTATACTAGCAAAACATAATATAAAACCTGATTATGTTTGCATGATGGAGCGTGATGAAATAGTAGCTGAGTGTTTTAATAATGATTTTGGTAATTTTGATAAAGATATTATTTTTATAGTAGCTTCTTTGGTGCATAAAAAAACCCTTTCTTATCTTGACAAAAATAAAAGAACTTATATCTTAGTAACAAGATTTTTACCTTTTGCTAACTCAATAGACCTTAAAGAATTTGGATATATAGGCGGTGGACTAAGTGTAGCCCACATGAACTATGAACTAGCTATCAATTTAAACTATAAAAACATTATTTTAATAGGACAAGATCTAGCTTATGCAAAAGATGGAGATTCTCATTCAAAAGGTTTTATCCATGAAAAACTCCACGATGGACATTACCAAAGGGATTTTGATAAATATATTACCACAGCTTATGGAGGAGAAGGAACGGTTCAAAGCTCTGAAATTTGGACTATATTTAGAGAAATTTTTGAAAATAGCATAAAGAAAAATAAAGAAATAATAAAAACTTATAATTGCACCGAAGGAGGAGCTAGGATAGAAGGAGCCATAGAAAAACCATTTGAAGAAATATGCAAAACTCTACCTAAAAAAGATTTAAAAAAGCCTTTTGCTAAAATTCCTAAACTTTCAAAAAATCAAAGAGATAAACTAATGCTAAAAGCTTATAAAAATATCAAAAAACAAATGAGCTTAACTCAAACTTTTTTAAAAGAATGTAAAAAAGCTAAAAATCAATTAGCATCATTAAAAAGAGGAAAAACCAAACTTACTCTAGAGCAAATCAATCAAAATTTAGATAAATTTAAAACTCGTTTAGATTTAAAACGCTATAATTTTTTACATGAAATTTTAGGACCTACTTTATATCACGAAGAAAGTTTACTAACTCCTCTATACACTCAAAATTTTACAAATGAAAGCGAAAAACAAAATAAGCTTTTTGCTTGGCTTTATGCTCACGAATCTTTGATAGAAAATATCTATGATCTTATAAATACTCAAAATATTATCTTAAAAAAAGCTATTATTCCTTTACAAGATGAACTTGAAAAAAGAAATCTAATCTAAAGAGCAAAATTTTGCTCTTTAGAAAGATTATTGTAAAAGTTTTAAAACATTTTGTTGTACAGCATTTGCCTGACTCATAGCGTATGATCCTGACTGCGCAAGTATGTTATACTTAGAAAAATTTGCACTCTCGCTTGCAAAGTCCACATCTCTTATGGTTGATTCTGCTGCTTTAACGTTAACCTGAGTTACAGTGATGTTGTTTATAGTAACTTGGAGTTGATTTTGCACCGAACCTATATCAGCTCTGATTTGATCAAGGTTAGTTATAGCAGTTTCAGCTATATCCATCACAGCCATAGCACCTTTAAGAGTGGTTACACCCGCAGTTTCATCAGTAGCACCTACAGCTGTAGTTCTTAAAGCAGCAAATTGAGAATTACCTGAACCTGCTGAGAAGCCTGAACCTGCCGAAACTACATAGGTACTGCTTATAGAAGCCGCGCTTGAAACAATTTGTACTGCTCCAGTTAAAATTGTAGAATATCCTTTTCCACTACCTACTGAGAAGCCTGAACCTCCTGAGAAGCCTGAACCTGCTTGAGACATAAACGCTGAAATACTAGAAGCTTGGATAATTTGCTTATCTCCACCACCATTGTAAGAATTAAATCCCATAGCATCAGCATTAGCTGCTGAAATTTGACCTTTTGACTCTCTTAAAGATACTGAAGCTTGAGAAATCATATCTGTAGCACCCATACCTATAGCACTAAGATTAGTTCCACTTATGTTGATATCTCTACCATCATTTTTAACTAAAGATAATCTTCCATAATTTTCAGTTTTTAAAATACCCGCACCAGCACCTATACTACCTGTGATTTTAATGCCTCTACCATCAGCTGAAGTAAGAACAAGTTTACCATTCTCATCTTTAGAAGCTTGAACTCCTGTGGTATCTTTAACCGCATTGATGGCTGAAATCAAAGAACCGTTATTATCTCCATCTTTATAATCAACCTTACCAATTATAACCCCATTGATAGCAAAGTCTTGAGAAGTAGTTCCTTCTTTTATAGCATAAGCTCCAACAGTTTTTACATCATAAGTTGCTCTAACTCCTGTTTTATCAGAGCTTTTATTAATCTCTTCAGCTAAAGCTCCAAGACCTGTTCCAACAGAAGTTGAAATCACAACATTATCAAATTTAAAATCTTCCAAACCATTATAGTTTTTGATAGTAAGTCCTACTACACCTGAACTCACACTTTGTGAACCTGTTTCAAATCTTGTAACACCGATTTTTGAAGACTGGGTTGGTCCAATGCTAGCTTTTATAGTTTGATTTGAGCTTGAACCGATTTGAAATTCTTGATTGGTAAAATTTCCACTTAAAAGTTGTTTACCATTAAAAGCTGTAGTATTTGCGATATTATCAAGTTCTTCCATTAAGCGGTTTATATCTGCTTGAAGCATGGTTCTTGTTTTTAAACTTTGACCATCTTGAGCTGCTTGAGTTGCTTTAGTCTTAATAGTATCTAAGATCTTAAGTTGCTCATCCATAGCCTTATCTGCAGTTTGTAAGAT
>NZ_MJXP01000041.1:0-3172 GCF_001762855.1 Campylobacter sp. BCW_6467
GAACCTATATCAGCTCTGATTTGATCAAGGTTAGTTATAGCAGTTTCAGCTATATCCATCACAGCCATAGCACCTTTAAGAGTGGTTACACCCGCAGTTTCATCAGTAGCACCTACAGCTGTAGTTCTTAAAGCAGCAAATTGAGAATTACCTGAACCTGCTGAGAAGCCTGAACCTGCCGAAACTACATAGGTACTGCTTATAGAAGCCGCGCTTGAAACAATTTGTACTGCTCCAGTTAAAATTGTAGAATATCCTTTTCCACTACCTACTGAGAAGCCTGAACCTCCTGAGAAGCCTGAACCTGCTTGAGACATAAACGCTGAAATACTAGAAGCTTGGATAATTTGCTTATCTCCACCACCATTGTAAGAATTAAATCCCATAGCATCAGCATTAGCTGCTGAAATTTGACCTTTTGACTCTCTTAAAGATACTGAAGCTTGAGAAATCATATCTGTAGCACCCATACCTATAGCACTAAGATTAGTTCCACTTATGTTGATATCTCTACCATCATTTTTAACTAAAGATAATCTTCCATAATTTTCAGTTTTTAAAATACCCGCACCAGCACCTATACTACCTGTGATTTTAATGCCTCTACCATCAGCTGAAGTAAGAACAAGTTTACCATTCTCATCTTTAGAAGCTTGAACTCCTGTGGTATCTTTAACCGCATTGATGGCTGAAATCAAAGAACCGTTATTATCTCCATCTTTATAATCAACCTTACCAATTATAACCCCATTGATAGCAAAGTCTTGAGAAGTAGTTCCTTCTTTTATAGCATAAGCTCCAACAGTTTTTACATCATAAGTTGCTCTAACTCCTGTTTTATCAGAGCTTTTATTAATCTCTTCAGCTAAAGCTCCAAGACCTGTTCCAACAGAAGTTGAAATCACAACATTATCAAATTTAAAATCTTCCAAACCATTATAGTTTTTGATAGTAAGTCCTACTACACCTGAACTCACACTTTGTGAACCTGTTTCAAATCTTGTAACACCGATTTTTGAAGACTGGGTTGGTCCAATGCTAGCTTTTATAGTTTGATTTGAGCTTGAACCGATTTGAAATTCTTGATTGGTAAAATTTCCACTTAAAAGTTGTTTACCATTAAAAGCTGTAGTATTTGCGATATTATCAAGTTCTTCCATTAAGCGGTTTATATCTGCTTGAAGCATGGTTCTTGTTTTTAAACTTTGACCATCTTGAGCTGCTTGAGTTGCTTTAGTCTTAATAGTATCTAAGATCTTAAGTTGCTCATCCATAGCCTTATCTGCAGTTTGTAAGATGCCTATAGCATCATTGCCATTGTTTATAGCTTGACCTAGAGTAGCTGCTTGAGAACGCAAAGAATCTGCTATCGCCATCCCTGAAGCATCATCTGCTGCGGAGTTAATCCTAAGACCAGAACTAAGTCTACTTAAAGACTTATCAAGCTCGTTAGCATTAACAACTGAATTTGCATGTGCATTTAATGCACCGATGTTGGTGTTTATCCTAAAACCCATTTTAAATCCTTTCAAAATATTGCATCGAAAAGATTAAAGCAAGAAGTGTTCCAAGTTTTAGTTTAATTAAAAATCTTTAGAGTTTAAAAAAGCCTAGTATTTAAACTAGGCTTGGATTTGTATATATCGCAGTACTTTAAAAATATGTAGAGCTATTGAAGCAATCTTAAAACATTTTGCTGACTAGAATTTGCCTGAGCCATAGCATAAGATCCACTTTGAGCTAGGATGTTAGCTTTAGAGTAGTTTGCACTCTCACTTGCAAAGTCTACATCTCTGATTTGTGATTCAGCTGATTTAACATTAACCTGGGTTACGGTGATGTTGTTTATAGTTGATGTGATTTGATTTTGTATAGAACCTATATCAGCTCTGATTTGATCAAGGTTAGTTATAGCAGTTTCAGCTATATCCATCACAGCCATAGCACCTTTAAGAGTGGTTACACCCGCAGTTTCATCAGTAGCACCTACAGCTGTAGTTCTTAAAGCAGCAAATTGAGAATTACCTGAACCTGCTGAGAAGCCTGAACCTGCCGAAACTACATAGGTACTGCTTATAGAAGCCGCGCTTGAAACAATTTGTACTGCTCCAGTTAAAATTGTAGAATATCCTTTTCCACTACCTACTGAGAAGCCTGAACCTCCTGAGAAGCCTGAACCTGCTTGAGACATAAACGCTGAAATACTAGAAGCTTGGATAATTTGCTTATCTCCACCACCATTGTAAGAATTAAATCCCATAGCATCAGCATTAGCTGCTGAAATTTGACCTTTTGACTCTCTTAAAGATACTGAAGCTTGAGAAATCATATCTGTAGCACCCATACCTATAGCACTAAGATTAGTTCCACTTATGTTGATATCTCTACCATCATTTTTAACTAAAGATAATCTTCCATAATTTTCAGTTTTTAAAATACCCGCACCAGCACCTATACTACCTGTGATTTTAATGCCTCTACCATCAGCTGAAGTAAGAACAAGTTTACCATTCTCATCTTTAGAAGCTTGAACTCCTGTGGTATCTTTAACCGCATTGATGGCTGAAATCAAAGAACCGTTATTATCTCCATCTTTATAATCAACCTTACCAATTATAACCCCATTGATAGCAAAGTCTTGAGAAGTAGTTCCTTCTTTTATAGCATAAGCTCCAACAGTTTTTACATCATAAGTTGCTCTAACTCCTGTTTTATCAGAGCTTTTATTAATCTCTTCAGCTAAAGCTCCAAGACCTGTTCCAACAGAAGTTGAAATCACAACATTATCAAATTTAAAATCTTCCAAACCATTATAGTTTTTGATAGTAAGTCCTACTACACCTGAACTCACACTTTGTGAACCTGTTTCAAATCTTGTAACACCGATTTTTGAAGACTGGGTTGGTCCAATGCTAGCTTTTATAGTTTGATTTGAGCTTGAACCGATTTGAAATTCTTGATTGGTAAAATTTCCACTTAAAAGTTGTTTACCATTAAAAGCTGTAGTATTTGCGATATTATCAAGTTCTTCCATTAAGCGGTTTATATCTGCTTGAAGCATGGTTCTTGTTTTTAAACTTTGACCATCTTGAGCTGCTTGAGTTGCTTTAGTCTTAATAGTATCTAAGATCTTAAGTTGCTCATCCATAGCCTTATCTGCAGTTTGTAAGAT